>JAFDHU010000222.1 GCA_019308625.1 Deltaproteobacteria bacterium | reverse complement strand
GTGCGGCCCAAGCCCAGGTGGAAAGTGGCCAGCACCAGATAGCCGGCCAGAAAAATAAAAACATAAGGGCGCAGGATCAGGGTGCCGGTCAGCAGGCGCAGGAAATCAAACATGGGAGAGGGGTTTTCCGTTTTCGGTGAAAAACGGCCATTGGCAAAGCAAGCATTTGTCGGATAACATTAAATGGACACAAAATCGGCTTTGGCCAATTGCTCCCGCAACCGGCATGTTTTTTCAAGCAGGCAAACTTGGAATACGGTTCCCCAAAAAGGCAAAGGCAATGCAGGCTGAGACCTGCAAATGTTACATTATTAAACTGAAAACCGGAAACCAAAAACCGAAAACCGCCTTATGAAAGTCATCCTCGCCGAGACGGCCGGGTTCTGCATGGGGGTCAAACGGGCCTTGGAGCTGGTGCTTAAGGCCGTCAATGAAAATGAGACCCAAATATACACCTACGGGCCGCTGATTCACAACCCCCAGGTGCTGGAGCTTTTGCGTGAGCGGGGCATCCGGGTGCTGGAGCAGGGGGAGGCGGCTTCACGAGGCCTGGTGGTCATCCGGGCCCACGGCGTGCCGCCCCGGGAACGCCAGGCCCTGGAAGCAGCCGGTGCCCGCATCATTGACGCCACCTGCCCCCGGGTAGCCCGGGTGCAGGCCATCATCCGGCGCTGGGCCCGCCAGGGCTATGCCACGGTCATTGTGGGGGACGCCGAACATCCCGAGGTGCGGGGGCTGCTGGGGCACACTCAGGGTAGGGGCTATGTGCTCTCCACCCCCGAGGAAGTGGCCTCCCTGCCGGAGTTGAAAAGCGTCATTGTGGTGGCCCAGACCACCCAGAGCGAAGCCCAGTTTGAGCGGGTGGTGGCGGCGCTGCGCCAGCGCTTTCCCCAGGCCCAGGTGTTCAACACCATTTGCGACGCCACCGCCTCCCGCCAGGCCGAAATCCGGGAACTGGCCGGCCGGGTGGAGGCCTTGGTGGTGGTGGGCGGCCGCAACAGCGGCAACACCCAGCGGCTGGTGGAAATTTCCCGGGCCACCGGGGTGCCCACCTACCATGTGGAAACCGAACAGGAGCTGGACTTGACCGAAATGAGCCGCTACCGGGTGGTGGGGGTCACTGCCGGAGCCTCCACCCCCCACTGGCTCATCAGCAACGTGGTAAACACCCTGAAGCATGCCTGGCTCTTCCGGCCCGGTTCCCCGGTTAACTATCTCTACCGCATTTGGCGTTTCTTACTCAAGTCCAACCTGTTTGTGGCCCTGGGGGCCGGCTCCCTGAGTTACACCTCCTCCCTGCTGCAGCAGGTGGAGCCCCTGTGGAAGTACTTTTTCGTGGCCTTTTTCTACATTTACGCCATGCACATTCTCAACCACTTCACCGACCCTGCCTCCAAGCTCAATGACCCGGTGCAGTCCATGTTTTACGGCCGGCACCGGCGCTTCCTCCTGGTCAGCGGAGCCCTTTCCGCCTTGGCCGCCCTGGCCCTGGGTTTCATCCTGGGCCCGGTGGCCTTCGCCTTCATCGTGGTCATGAGCGGTCTGGGACTGGTTTACAATTTGAAGATTATTCCTGACAGGGTGGCCGCGGCCACCAAAGTCGCCGCCCTCAAAGAAATCCCCGGCTCCAAGACCCTGTTTACTGCGGTGGCCTGGGGAGTGCTGGCGGCGCTGATTCCGGTGGTGTGCTCCGAGCAGGCCCTGTCCGCAGCCACGGCCGTGGCCTTTTTCTTTGTGGCCGGGCTGATTTTCATCCGCTCCGGCCTCTTTGAAATCCTGGCCATTGAAGGCGACCGGGTGGTGGGCAAGGAGACCCTGGCCATCGCCTTGGGCCGGGAGCGCACCCTGAACTTCCTTTCCCTGGGCGCAGTGGTCCTCATGGCCATGCTGCTGGCCTCCGCCTGGCTGAGGCTGGTCACCTCCCTGGGCTATGTCCTCACCCTGTGCGGCCTCTACGCCCTGGGCTACCTCACCCTCTACCGGCAGGATTGGATGGAATCCGGCCTGATGCTGGAATCCCTGGTGGAGGCCAACATGCTCCTGGCCGGCACCCTGGCCTTTCTGTGGGATCCCTACTACGGGCCGTTTTAGGGGGCTTTCAGTTTTTAACTCTGGTTCCCGGATCCTGCCCGGCACCCTAGCCGCTGCCCGGGGGAAGGGAGCCGGTGGAGGCGGGCCTTGGGGCGCTTCGGATTTACGGCCTTAATTAAAGAAGCATAAAGCGGGAGCCACACTTGGGGCCAATTAAGGTTATTAAGGTTTAAGAAAAGCATGGCTTCGGACGATACCTTGTCGGGAAACGAACAAAAATCGTTTTTGGGGACAAATTTTTTATTGACAAACCCATCCGGCCTCATCTAACATGCTTCTTGAATCCAAAAGTGAGGGGAGGTGGTCTGCGGAGTTTACGGGAAAAGTCACTGAGCAAGCGGAGGTCAAGGAAAGGAGAAAAGGTTAACATCTCTCAACCAAGGGGGGAATGATGAAAACCAAAACTCTTGTTCTTCTGGTGGCAGTGTCCTTGTTGGCCCTGCCGGGGGTAGCTTTCGCCGCCAAGGCAGTGCCGGCCAAGAAGGGGGACATCGCCTTCACTTTCGGCGGCTACGTCAAGATGGAGGTCATCTGGGATTCCACCCAGGTCAACAAAAACCTGTATTCGCTCATCGCCCGGAACAACGACCCCAACTTCCATCATGGCCGGCTGAAGTTCACGGCGGAAAACACCCGCATGCACTTCGCCATCAGAGGTCCGGAAGTGTTTGGGGCCAAGACCAGCGGCTATATTGAATGGGACTTTGACAACCACGCGAACCAAACTGGCTGGTTTTCGACCAACAAGGCCCGCGTCGGTCTGCGCCATGCCATGTTCCGGCTGACCTGGCCCCAGACCGAACTGATGTTGGGCACCTACTGGTCCATGCTTACCGAAGAAGTCCCCGAGACGGCGAACTTCGGTGCCTGCACCACCGCCGGCTTTCCCTTCGTGCGGGAGCCCCAGATCAGGTTGACCCAGAAAGCCAAGTTGGGCCGCGGCCTGCTGACGGCCTCTGTCGCCATAGCCGAGCCCCACAACGGCCTCTGGGGTTTTGCAGAGAATGCCTACACGGGTGGTTACGGGGCGGAATCCACCGAGACCCCCAAAGTGGAAGTCCGGCTCAAATACGACATTGACCTCTGGGGCAAGGCGGCCTTCTGGGGCAAGCCCCGGCCCTTCTCCATCCGCATCGGCGGT
>JAFDHU010000221.1 GCA_019308625.1 Deltaproteobacteria bacterium | reverse complement strand
GGCACTGAGCCGCTTGGTTCCATAGATTTCAATGTCGCGGATATCTTTAATGCAAAAATAGGGAGCGGTCAAGAGATGGTAATACAGGAGCACCAGAGCCAGGCACAGGACCGCCAGGCCGGCAAAGCCCAGGTTCCACAAAAGCAGCCTGGTCCAAAATTTATTCTTGGGCGGTATCCGGGCAGGGCGGCGGCGATAGGTATTGCGCGCCTTTTTCCACCCGAAAACGGACCTTCTCCTCCGGGCTGGCTGCTGTGAGCCTAAGGGCGGGCTCCATGACATGACGTCGCTCCTGCAACCTTGGGGGTCAGGGAGGCGGTGGAATTGCTGCCCGCCAAACGGGAAAGCACCTCTTCACCGAGGCGCCAGATGTCCCCGGCCCCCAGGGTAAGTACCAGATCTCCGGGCGCCGCCTGGGCCAGCAGCCTGGCCAGCAGGGCTTCCCGGTCCGGGGCGAAGCTGACCGCCGGATGGCCGTGGCGGCGGATGCCTTCATAAATGAGCCGCCCGGACAGGCCCGGAATCGGGTCCTCTCCGGCACTGTAAATTTCCGTGACCCATACCTGGTGGGCCGCCCGGAACACCGGAAAGAATTCCTCCAGCAAGGCTCGGGTGCGGCTGTAACGGTGGGGCTGGAAGACCACCACCAGGCGGCGCTCCGGGAAGGCCTGGGCCAGGGCCGCCAGGGTGGTGGCAATTTCCGTGGGGTGGTGGCCGTAGTCATCCATCACCAGGATGCCCCGAACTTCGCCCTTGACCTGACAGCGCCGGCTGAGGCCGCCCAGGTTGGCCAAGCCGGTCTGCCACGCGGAAAACGGCAGCTTCAGATGATGGGCCACTGCACAGGCGGCCAGGGAATTGAGCACATAGTGAGGACCGGCCAGCGGCAGACGGATATCCCCCAGCTCCCGGCCCTGATGCCAAAGCCGGAAGCGGCACCCAAGTCGGCCCCGGGCCCCAGCCGGTAGGTCAGCAGCCGGTGCCGGCGGCCAAAGAGCAGGGGGGCCAGGTGCGGATCATCGGCCCAGGCCACCACCAGGGCGTCGTCAGGCAGTTTGTCCAGGTAGCGGGAAAAGGTCTCCTGGATGTGGGCCAGATCCCGATAGTAGTCCAGATGTTCCCGGTCCAGGTTGGTGATGACAGTTATCTGGGGACTGAGGCGGGCAAAGGAAGCGTCGCTTTCGTCGGCCTCGGCCACAAAATAGCGGTCCGTCCCCAGCACGGCGTTGCTTCCCAGGCTGTCCCACATCGCACCCACCAGCACGGTGGGATCCAGGCCGCCGGCCCGGAGAACCGCAGCCACCATGGCGGTGGTGGAGGTCTTGCCGTGGGCCCCGGTGACGGCAATCTGGTAGTGACCCTCCATGAGGCGGGCCTGCATTTCGCCCCGGCGCAGGACCAGCAGCCCCCGGGCCCGGGCGGCAGCCAATTCCGGGTTGTCCTCCCGGACCGCAGCGGAGTACACCACAATCTCGGCGTCCCCGAGGTATTCGGCCCGGTGGCCCTGAAAGATTTTCACTCCCAGGGTTTCCAAACGCCGGGTGATGTCGTTGACTGCCAAATCAGAGCCGGACACCCGGTGCCCCTGGCGCACCAGCAACTCGGCCAGGCCGCTCATGCCGATGCCGCCGATGCCGATAAAATGGTGATGGACTTTTTGTCTGGTGGTTTTGGACATCCGTTTAAGTTGTTCCTGACGATGATAATAGGCCGAGGCTGACCGGGTCAGTTTTCCCGGAAAAAAAGGGCGTCCACCTGAAGCATCCGTCCGGTTTCCGGGTGGCTGAACCCCGGCTCCAGGGCCATGAGGGTAAATCCCTGACTGAGGGTGTAGTCCAGCGTCTCCAGGAAAGAGGCTTCCCCCTGGTAAAGCGGCCTCAACGACAGCTCCAGCTGTAGCCCCAGAAAACGTGGCAGGCTGGCTTGGGCCCCCTCCAGCACCCGTTTTTCATACCCCTGGGTGTCCAGCTTGAGGAAGGGCCGGTCTTCCGGCCTCAGATAGTCTGAGATTACGGCATCCAGGGTGCGCACCGAGACCCTTTCCGAGGCCACCGGGCGGCCGCCTGGGTAAAAACTGACGATCTCTGGATATATGGGCAGCAGCGAGCTGGCCACCGCATGTTCGGCAATGTTCAGGATGGCCTCGCCGTTGTGGTCCCCCAGGGCCAGGTTGACCGCCTCCCAGGCTGAATCCCGGCGGGCTTTGGCCTGGAGTGCGGCGAAGGAGGCCGACAGCGGTTCAAAGGACACAATGCGGCCCCGATACCCCCGTTGCCGCATTAACACGGCATATTGTCCTTCTCCGGCCCCCACGTCGACAATCAGGTTGATGCCGTAGTGCTGCATGAGCCGCAGTCGCCGGGCCAGGGGATGACAATGGTGCTGATAGCGTATAACGTCAAAGCCCAGTTTTCGGGCGATGGACTTCAGCAGGTTATAGAGCTCGGTTTTCAGGGCCATTCATGTCAGGGAGACAGGAGGTGCAAGCAGCCGTCGGCAATCTTCCGGGCCGCCCCGGGCTTGGCCAGGCGGCGGCTGGCGGCCTCCATGCGGGCCAGAGCCTCCGGGTCGGCCAGCAGTTGCCGTATCTTAGCAGCCAAAAGCCTGCCTGTAAAATCTTTATTAAGGATGACTTCCGCCGCGCCGGCCGCCTCAAAAAATCGGGCGTTGTGCTCCTGGTGATTGTGGGCCGCGAAAGGGTAGGGCACCAGCAGCGCGGCCCGGCCCAGCGCGGCCAGCTCGGCCAGGGAGGAAGCCCCGGCCCGGCACACCAGAAGGTGGGCCCGGGACATCCAGCGGGCCACTTCGGGGGAGAAAGGCGCCACCTCCGCGGCAAAGCCGGCCTGGCGGTATCCCTCCCGCACCGTGTCGTAGTCGGCTTCCCCGGTCAGGTGCAGGAAGTGCAGGCTCTCCCGGAGGTCAGCGAGCTCCGGCAGGGCGGCCAGGGTTTCCAGATTCAGGTGGCGGGCGCCCTGGCTGCCGCCCATGACCATCACCGTGAAGGGACGCGCAGCCCTGACGGCCGGCGGCTCCAGGAACTCGCTCCGAATGGGATTGCCGGTCCAAAGGCACTTTTCCGCCGGAAAGTAACCGCCGGAGTCGGGAAACGACAGAAACACCCGCTGGGCGAAGCGGGCCAGCCAGCGGTTGGTGGCTCCCGGGATGGCGTTTTGCTCGTGGATGGCCAAAGGGATCCCCAGGGAATAGGCGGCCACGCCCACCGGGCCGGCGGCATGGCCGCCCATGCCCAGGACCAGATGCGGCTGGACGGCCTTAAGCCGCCGCCGGGCCTCCAGGATGAACCCGGGCAGAGCAGAAACGGTGCGCAGGCGGCTGAACAGGCCCTCCCCCTTCAGGGCCCGGCTGGCCACACCTTCCCAGGGGAGCCGGTAGCGCTCCAGAATCTGCACGGTTACCGGCTTGGGGGTGGTGAAAAAAGTCACCCTGGCTCCCAGCCGGGATTGAAATTCCTGGGCCACGGCAATGCCCGGGAAGAGATGCCCCCCGGTGCCGCTGGCCACAATCACCACATTCAGGTCCATGACAAAAACATAAAAGGCCCTTCTCCAGCCGCCGGGGAAGGGCCATCTTGAAGAGCGGACTTCGAACGGTCTCAGAAAGCGCAGCGGCTGCAGCCAAATTCGGCCATCCGGAACCTTTGTCCTCCCCCTTCCGGATGAGCGAGCGCTTGTTGCCTACCTGGATTAAATCAGGATTTAGGCCTCCAGTCAATCCCCGGGCCTGGTCTGCTGGTCTGGAGGATTACCCTTTGTTGACACTCTTGGCCGGGGTCAAGAAATCGTCTATTCGGTGCCTTAAAGTCCGGAAAGCCAGGGTGTCCGGTTCTGCACCGGGGCTCTCCCCGCTGGCACCAGTTATCAGGTCAGCCAGCAGGCCGCAAAAATAGACGATCTTATGGGATTTGTGCCGGTCGTAAAAGCAAAGCAACCCGTCGGCCTGACGGCTCTCCTCCTCCAGGAAAGCGTACCAGCGGCTGAAGCTCTCCAGCCTTCTTTCCGGACCGGGCGGTGCGGCCCCCGCCGGCCCAAGTTGTCCAATTTCTTTCATGTTTATAACCTCCCCCTGAATCTAATCCCCCGGTTCCCCATCCGTTATTGCAGGCCCCTGCCGCCCTTTGCCGCCGGCGTCAGCCCGGCCCCAGGATGACCTGAAGAATCACAT
>JAFDHU010000220.1 GCA_019308625.1 Deltaproteobacteria bacterium | reverse complement strand
ACGGCAATCATCGGTGGGGCCGTTCTCTATTACGGGATTTGGGCCCCGATTTATGCGGCTCTGCAACCCTTAATCCAGATACTCGGGAGGTGAAACCATGATACAGGACTACCTAAAGGCCGGCTACCCGGCCCTGCTGGTCAGGACACATGAGCCGGAGCGGTTTATCGCTTCTGCAATCCAGCAGGCCAATGGCCGCACCCCTTATCAGTGGGACGTGGTGCGGGGCTTCCGGCAGATGGGCAACGGCGCGGGCTGGCAGGAATGCGACCCCTATGACCTGCCGAACACGGCGGCCAGGGGCAATGACAAGGCGGTCTGGTTCCTCCGGAATTACCACTTTTGGCTGAATGAACCGGCGGTGATCCAGGCAGTCCAGAACAACCTGCCGGTTTACAAGACCAAGGGCACCACCCTGGTTATCATCTCTCCGGATGCCAAACTGCCCCCGGAGCTGGAGCGGGAGGTGGTGGTGCTGGACTATCCCCTGCCCACCAGGGATGAGCTCAAGACTATCCTGGCGGGCTTGGTGGAAAGCACCGGGGTTGAGCCGGATAACGAAGAGGCCGTCCTGGACGCGGCCCAGGGGCTGACCTGGGAGGAAGCCGAGAACGCCATGGCCCTGGCCTTGGTGCGGCAGAAGCGGTTTGACCCGCACACCATCTGCACTTTAAAGGCCCAGATGGTGGAGAAATCGGCGGCCCTGCAATTCAGCCAGTTCTCCGAAACCTTCGCCACCCTGGGCGGCCTGGACAACCTGAAGGAATGGACCCTGAACCGGTTTCGGAACCGGCGGCCCGGGCTCCCCTTCCGGGGCGTCCTGCTCCTGGGGGTGCCGGGCACAGGCAAAAGCCACTTTGCCAAGGCCCTGGGCAACGAAGTGGGTTGGCCGGTCCTGTCCCTGGACATGGGCCGGGTGTTCGGCTCCCTGGTGGGGGAATCTGAGGCCAAGATGCGGGAAGCCCTGAAGGTGGTGGACGCCATGGCCCCCTGCGTGCTGTTCATTGACGAAATCGAGAAAGGCCTGGCCGGAGTCGGCGGCACCAGCACCGACGGCGGCACCACGCAAAGAGTGGGAGGCACCTTCCTGCAATGGCTGAACGACCATACGAGCGAAGTGTTCGTCATCGCCACCTGCAATGATTACAGCAAGCTTCCCCCGGAATATACCAGGATGGGCCGCTGGGACGCCATCTTCTTCGTGGACAACCCCGGCCCCGGCGAACGGGAGCAAATCCTGAAAATTTACCTGGAGCAGTTCCGGGTGGAGCCTAAGGGTAAAAACCTTCCTGACCTGGAGGGTTACAGCGGGGCGGAAATCCGGCAGGTGGCCATTGAGGCGGCTTACAATGGCGGGGACCTGGAGGCCGCGGCCCGGTTTGTGATCCCCATTTCCCGGTCTCAGAAGGCCCAGATGGACGCCCTGCGGGAGTGGGCCAGGGCCCGCACCATCCCGGCCAGCAGGCCCCAGGAAGAAATCAGGGGCAAGCGGAGGGTGCAATTATGATGGCGGTAATCATTTCCCCGGCAACCTGTCAGATTGAGGTGCGGGAGGGCTTCAGCCTGGCCCTCCCCAAGTTTTTGTGGAACATCCTGGAGGCCAGGGCCAAAACCCTGCACCAGGGCGATTTGCAAAAAACGGTGGAGGAGCTGGCTTCTGAGATGCTCCTGGTCTGGTTTAAAGACGCCAGCCGGAAGGCGGTTACGATGCCGGCTCCTTCGGAAAATTGAAGGAGGTGAAACCATGCTGTTTTATGTGGAGACCGGTTTAGGTTGCACTTTGATTGAAGCCCACACCATCTCTGAAGCTCGGCGCATTGCCCTTCGTGAAGCTGGCACTTATGCCGAAGTGGATTTGGTGCGTAAGGCCACCGAAGAAGACATTGCGTGGGTGACTTCTATGCAAGGAAGGAGGTCAGAAACATGAGTCATTACTGTGAGGTTCAAATTGAATTGCGCGACGAGGCGGCCCTGGTGGCCGCCTTGGCGCGTCTGGGGTTCAAGCGGGAAGTCATTGAGGTACACCAGACCCCGCAGACCCTTTACGGCTGGCAGAACGATGCCCGGGCGCAAAAAGCCCATGTCATCATCCGCCGGCAACATGTGGGGCCGGCGGCCAATGACCTGGGGTTTGAAAGGCAGGCCGACGGCAGGTATCGGATTTGGGTGTCGGAGTATGACCGGGACCGGAACGGCTACAACGATGCCTGGCTGGGCCGGCTCAAGCAGGCTTACGGCATTGAGAAGACCCGACTTGAGGCCAAAAAGCGGGGCTACCGTGTCAGCGAACAGAAGATGGACGATGGCCGGGTTCGCCTGGTGCTGAGGAGGTGAAACCATGCAGGTTGAGCGAAAAATCTATCTGCTTGAGGCGCAATGCAGCGGCGGCAACAAGTGCGGCGTGGACGATGACGGCATGCTCTGGCAACAGTTTGAGGTTGACATAACGATTGGAGAGGTCCCAGGGGTTTGCGACATCTGCGGCCAAGACTGGTATGTCGGTTGGGTGCGCCTTGATGATGCCTTGGCCGACCTCTGGGAAGTCTGCGACGAGCATGTGGAGTTCACCGCCTGGGCCAACCTGACAGCGGGGGCGGATGCGCCTGATTGGGCTTCCGCCGAGTTGGAGGAGGATAACCCATGAGCTGGCTGGACAACCTGGAGTTTGAGATTGAGATGGCAATCCGGACTGTCATCCTGAAACATGGCAGGCCGATTGCCGTTGACCATCCTAAAGTAAAAAGACTTTTCCAAAATCTGACCGCCGTGCGGCGGTTAAAGGAGGAGGTTTATGAGCCCCGAAATCGTGCTGAACTTTCTGCCTGATGGGCAGGTGGAGATGGAAGGCAAGGGCTTCCAGGGCAAAGCCTGCGATGAAGCAATGGGCGTCTTTGAGAAGGCCCTGGGCGTGGTTCGGAACCGCAAGAACAAACCGGAATACTTCCGGACGGAGGTAAAGGGCAATGCCAGAATCAAGGCCCGTTGAGATGGAAATTGTTCTTACTCCGGACGGTGCCGCCGTCACCTGGTGGTGGACAGAAGAAGCGGAGCAAATCCTCTCGGCCCTGGGGCCCCCGGCCCCGGGGTTTGAAGAACTGAATCAAAATCCCTGGTGCGGATAGGAGGTGAAACGATGCCTGGATACAATCTCCCTGACCATGTGAGTCCAAATGACCCGGAGGCCCCCTGGAACCAGGTGGAGCGCCCCACCAAGGTTTATATCACCGTGCATTATGCCGGCCAGACC
>JAFDHU010000219.1 GCA_019308625.1 Deltaproteobacteria bacterium | reverse complement strand
ATCACCATCGTGCGGCCCGACAAGAAGGTGGTCTGGGTGCTCATGCCCTCCGAGAAAATGTATATGGAGATGCCTATGACCGGGCAGTCCGGTGGGATGATGGGCCGGCCGACCCGGGGAAAAATGTACATCCAAAAACCCAAAACCCAGATGAAACACCTGGGCACCGAAACGGTAGGCGGCTATGTTTGCGACAAATACGAGTTTGAAGAGGAAGCCCAGGGCAACCAGCCGCCCAAAAAGCATTATATCTGGATCTCCAAGAAGCTGAAGATGCCCATCAAGATGGCCGCGGCCGACGGCTCCTTCTCCATGGAGTACCAGGACATCAAAATGGGCGGCGTGGACGATTCCCTGTTTGAAGTTCCCCCGGGGTATCAGAAGATGGTCATGCCCTTTGGCATGCCTTCCAGGCGCTAAGACCTCGCCCTCAACCGGGTAGGCCTCCTTTATGGGGCTGTGGCTAATTGGCGGTTGTCCGAGGGATAACTCTGCCGGTGAAACGGGACCCGGACAGGGTGCTGACATGACCTCCCCCATAGCGGGTCCGACAAAAGGAGGGATGAATTTTGCATGAATTCGCGGCAGCTCGCAAGGCCATTGAAGCCATGATTCAAGGCGACGATCTGGAGGGGCTCCTGCGCCAGGCCGAGGCGGTTCACGGGCATCTGTGCCCTTTTGTCTCCCTGGGAGTCAAGGCCGGACACTACGCCATGAAGCACCTGAGTGCGACCAGCACCGGTATGGAGGAAGTGGTGGCCATCGTGGAGTGCAACAACTGCTTCACCGACGGCATCCAGGTGGTGACCGGCTGCACTTTCGGTAACAATGCCTTGATCTTCAAGGACTGGGGCAAGACCGCGGTGACCGTGGCCCGCCGCAGCGACGGCCGGGCGGTGCGCCTGGCGGTGCGGCCCGACTACCGCCAGCGTCTGTTTGAGAAGTACCCGGCGGCCGGGCCCTTATTTGAGAAAGTGGTGGTCCAGCGGCAAGCTTCCCCGGAGGACTTGCACCGCTTCCACCACGTGTGGGAGGGCATGGCCAAGCGGGAGCTGGCCGCGCCCCTGGAAGAACAGCTCACCATTACAGAGCTGACTATCAGGGTGCCGGAGTACGCCCGCATCTATGCCTCGGTTATCTGTCAGCGCTGCGGTGAGGCAGTCATGGAGCCCAAAGCCCGCCTGAAGGACGGCAGACCCATCTGCTTGGCCTGTGCTGGCGAGGAGTACGGCCTGCTCACCGGCCAGGGCATCGGCTGCGGCCGGGAACGCTGAAAAGGCCAAGGCGGGGTCGGACTGCTTAAATGCCGCGCTCCCGCCAAGGCCCGACGGCCCTACCTACAGCGGTAGCTTTGATAAAAGCCCCGCACAGTTAACGGATGGTGAAGGTGCGTCTCTAATTTGCCGAAGCGAATCTGACTTGTGGAGGTCGCGGTATGGACAAACCACACAAGGAGGACTGCAGGCCGGCCTGGCTATCCGGGCCGGGTCTGCTGCTGGTCCTTATCCTGCTGGTCTGGCCGGGCCCCGGGCAGGGGGCCGAGTTTGTCGCCAGGATGGTGCTCAATGACGCCGGCAAGCTGGTGCTGGGCCGGATTTACGTCAAAGGGGACAAACTGCGGCATGAGTTTGTGGATGAGCGCGGCCACACCGTGACCATCGTGCGCCAGGACAAAAAAGTCATCTGGGTGGTTCTGCCCCCCAAAAAGGTTTATGTGGAAATGCCACTGAGGCAGGAGCTGCCCGGGCAGTTTTTGCAAGTCCCCCGCCACTACGTCAAAAAGCGCCGCGTCTGCGTGGAAACGGTGAGCGGCTACCCTGTGGAGCGCATTCAGCTCCTGGTTCCCGGCTCCCTGGGGCCGGTGGTGAAGACCTATTGGGTGTCCTGGAAGCTGGGCCTGCCCCTGAAGATGGAGTGCCGGGAGAGAAAGTTCAGCGTGGAATACAAGGACATCCGGGAAGGACCGGTTGCCGACCGGCTGTTTGAAGTGCCGCCAGGATTCCGGAAACTCACCCGGCCCACCGGGCTCCTGTAGAATAGCGGCTCCGGACGGCCGGCAATAAAAGAATGGCGGGGGGAAGTATCCCCTCTTTTTACGGCGCCCGCAACGCCTCCAGTACCGGCAGGCGGGCCGCTTTCAAAGCTGGCAGGAGGCCCCCCACCAGTCCCATGCCCACCCCGAAGGCCAGGCTCTTCAGAATGATTCCCGGAGTCAGGGCGAATCTGAAGGTAAGCTCGGCAAAGCTGGACCAGTTCACGGTAGACAGGGTGTAGAAGTTGAGAAGCGAAGCCGGGGCCAGGCCCAGGGCCCAGCCGGCCAAGCCCAGCAGGACGGACTCCACCAGGAAGGCCAGGAGAATGTCCCGCCGGGGGAAGCCCAGGGCCCGCAGGGTGCCGATTTCGCCGATCCTGGCCCCCACTTGGGCGTACATGGTGACCATAGCCCCCAGCACCGCGCCCAAGCCGAAGATGGCGGTGAGCACCATTCCCAGAAGCCGGATGAAATCTGCCAGCCGCCGGGACTGGGCCTCATAGAAGTCCACCTCTCGTTTGACCTGTACCGGCAGCCGGGGGTCGGCCTCCAGCCGGGCCTGCAGCCGGGCGAACTCCTGGGGATCCCTGAGGCGCAGGATGACGCTGGAGAAGGCCGTGCGTCGGAAGGCCTGCAGGAGCTGCTCCACATCCCCCCACATCTCCGAGGAAAAGCCGGTGTTGCCGGCATCCAGGATGCCTACGATGCGCCAGGTGCGCATGGCGAACCGCAGGGTCTCCCCCAGGCCCGCCCCCTGGAAGCGCTGGGCCACTTGAATGCCGGCCACCAGCTCATTGCTGCCGGGGCGGAACCAGCGCCCCCGGGCCAGCTTCACTTCCCGGCGCATCTCCAGGGAGGCGGGCATCTGCACCCCCCGGATCATCACATTGGCGGGCTTGCCCGTAACCCGCTTGGGCAGGTTGATAAGCACAATGGCTTCAGAGGCCACCAGCCGGCCCGAAGTTCCCATGGCGATTTCCGGCTGGGCCGCAATGATCCCTGCCTGGGTCCGGTCAATGGCGCTCTGCACCTCGGTTTCGCTGCCGGCCCGGAGCACCACGGCGTTGTCATAGTGAGGGCCGCGGCAAAGACAAAGACCACCAGGGCCATGCCCGCGGCGGTGAGAAAGCTGGTCAGCCGCCGGGCCAGCAGGTTGCGGTAGCTATAAGACAGGGGAATGGGCATAACACGCCGTCGGTTTTCAGGGCAGCATTACCTGGCCAAACTGCATCCCGGTGTGCCAGGGCAATAGTTAGGTGGCCGCCCAGGGGCGCGAGAACTCCTGCCGGGTCTGGCGGCCGGGCCCCTGCCCCGGTTTTCAGGATTTGCCCGAAAGAAACTTCACCGCCTCGTCAATATCAAAGGCCCGCATGGTCTCGGTGCGGACGCCGAAGCGCTCTCCCAC
>JAFDHU010000218.1 GCA_019308625.1 Deltaproteobacteria bacterium | reverse complement strand
AGGGAATAGCGCACCCCGGCCTGGGCCGCCATGTGACAGATTTTCCGGGGGCGGTGGGCCTCAAACAGCGCCTCCAGGGCCGGGAGGTCCGCCAGGTCCGCCTCAATGGACACAAAATTTTGGTGGCGGCGCAGCAGCCGGTCCCGGTCCCGCTTCAGCTTCACCGAATAGTAATCGTTGAAGTTGTCCAGCCCCACCACCCGGGCGCCCCGGGCCAGAAGGGCCTGGCAGACATGGAAGCCGATGAAGCCGGCGCTGCCGGTAACCAGAAAAGGGTAGTCCTTAAGCTCATTCAAGGTTGTCCCTCCCCTCCGAAGCTGAAAGGAAGTTTAGCCCAATCCCTGGGGCAGCGCAAGAAAGGGGGTTGCCCCCCGCGAACCCAAAGCCCCTCCGGGGGCTGGCAGGCGCGAACAGGATTATCTTTATTGGCTTGACAAAGAGCGGAGAAATCTTAAAATAATGGCAAAGTTGCAGGTGCCACAGGCTTAATAGGGAAGCCGGTGCAAGGCCGGCGCGGTCCCGCCGCTGTAACCGGGGACGAAACCTGCACGGGCCACTCCAGCCGCCGGGCTGGGGGAAGGCGCAGGGAGTAGAGGGATCCGGGAGCCAGAAGACCTGCCTGCAACGGGGTATCCCTCTGCGCGGTACAGAGAGGTCCCAGGGGCGGGAGGCCCCGCCAAGGATCAAGAAAAACGGGTGCAATCCTTGGGTCACATGACCCGGGGATTTTTTTTCGCCATGGCCAGGTGGGGACGCAGCTACGATTTGCCCATTGCCGGGAGTCTGGTGCTCTCCCTGGCCCTGCACGGCGTGTTGGCGGCCCTGGTGCTGAGCGCCAGCTGGCACAAGTCCCCGGCCACCCCTACCATCCTGGAGGTGAGCCTGGTGGCCGCGGCATCCCAGGGCGGCTCAGGGGGCACGGCCAAGTCGGCGGTGCAGTCCCGGACCCAGACGCCGACGCCCCGGGCAGACAAGGGCACACCAAAAACCCAGGCCCTGGTGCCGGCGGCCCGAAAGCCCCGGCGGCGGGCGACCAGAAAGCGCCGGCCCCCGGCGCCGCTCACTAGGGTGAAAAAGGCTGCCCTGCCCCGGCCTCGTCAGACTCCTTCCTCTGCAGCCGCCTATGCTTCCCTGCCCGCGTCCTTCCACCACCGCGGAACTGAAGGCGTCGCGTCGTCCGATGGGGGCCGAAGCCGCGGCATCTCAGGCAGAGGCTCTGGAGGAGGGGGGCAAGGCTTGGGGGCAGGACCAGGTTCCGGCGGTCTGACCGCGGCTCGGAGCCGGTATCTCAGCCTGGTGCGGGCCCGCATTCTGGCCCACCGCCGCTACCCGGCGCTGGCCCGGGCCCGGCGCATGGAAGGCGTGGTGCGCCTGCGCTTCACCCTCAGCCGCACCGGCTCCCTCAACCGGGGGATTCGCATCATCAAGCCCTCGGGGTTTTCCCTGCTGGATGAGCAGGCCGCCCGCTGCGTGCGGGCAGCCGCCCCCTTTCCTCCATTTCCGCCTCAACTGCGGCAGGACCACCTTACTGTGGAAGTTCCCATCGTTTATCGTCTGAAAGACTGGTCGGGCTGACCGGCAGGAAGCGGTCGGGAGCCTTGGGCCGGAGTCTGACAGGAAATTACAGGCTTAACACCGGATAGCCGAAGACCCGGTTGACTTCATTGACCAGGTTTTCGGAGGGGGTGAGGCTGAGCTCTTCCGGCAGGGCCAGGACCAGGTCGCCGTTGCCGGGGTCCAGAAAGTGCAGGTAGGCCGGCACCGGGCCGGCGTGGCGCTGCAGCACCTCTTTGAGGGCCAGAAGCTGCTCCCGGGTGACGGTGGCCCCCTGCAGGCGAAAGTCCAGGCGCTGGGGCCAGCGGGGCAGGGTGGCGGCCAGGGGGGCGATATCCTGGGCCACGATTTTGGGGCCCTGCTCCTCCTTGACCAAGGAGCCTTTCAGCCACAGGGGCAGGCAGGGCTGGGTAAGCCAGGCCGCAGCCCGTTCCAGCAGGTCCCCGAAGAGTAGCACCTCCACGGAACCGGTAAGGTCTTCCACAGTGACGATGGCCACCCGCCCCCCCCTTTTGCTGGTTTTCTCCTTGTGGGAGGCGGCCACCACCCCCAGAGAAATCTCCTCCCCGTCGGGCAGGTCGTCCAAATCGGCGATATTCACCTTGACCCAGGATTGCAGCAGATGGCGGTAGGCGTCCAGGGGATGGCCGGAAAGGTAAACACCCAGGGCCTGTTTTTCCCGGGCCAGCTTTTCCGACTCCTCCCAGGGGGCAGCCTGGGGCAGCCAGTCGTCGGACTCGGTTTCCGCCAGACTCTCGAACATGGTCATCTGGCGGGTGGCTTGAAGGCGCTTCAGATTTTGCACCCTTTCCAGGGCGGTATCCAGTCCGGCCATCAGCCGGGCCCGGTTGGGTTCCAGCCCGTCAAAGGCCCCGGCTTCAATCAGGGCCTCCAGGACCTTGCGGTTCACTTTGGTAAGGTTGATGCGGGCCAGGAAGTTCCCGAAACTGGTGAAGGGGCCGCTCTTTCTGGCCTCCAGGATCTCCATGATGGCGCCCACCCCCACGTTTTTCACCCCGGCCAGGCCGAATCGGACCCGGCCGTTTTCCACGGTGAAATCCCGGCCGCTGAGGTTGATGTCCGGCGGCAGCAGGTGAATGCCCTGATCCCGGGCCTCCATAATGTGCTTGGCCAGCGAGGAGATGTGACTGATTTCGCTGTTCAGCAGGGCGGCCAGAAACTCCAGGGGGTAGTGGGCCTTGAGGTAGGCGGTCTGGTAGGCGATGAGGGCATAGGCCGCGCTGTGGGACTTGTTGAAGCCATAGCCGGCGAACTTCTCAATCAGGTTGAACAGGGCCTCGGCCGTGGCCGCGGGCACGTTTCTGGCGGTGGCCCCGGAGACAAACCGCTCCCGCTGGGCTGCCATCACCGCGGGAATCTTTTTGCCCATGGCCCGCCGCAGGATATCCGCCTCGGCCAGGGAATAGCCGGAAACCGCCGCAGCAATCTGCATCACCTGCTCCTGATACAGGATGATGCCGTAGGTCTCCTTGAGGATGGGCTCCAACTCCGGCAGCATGTAGGTGACCGAAGCCTTGCCCTGCTTGCGGTTCACATAGTCGTCCACCATGCCGCTTTCCATGGGGCCGGGGCGATACAGGGCCACCAGGGCCACGACGTCCTCAAAGGAGGAGGGCTTGAGGCGCAGCATCAGGGAGCGCATGCCCCGGGATTCCAGTTGGAACACCCCGGCAGT
>JAFDHU010000217.1 GCA_019308625.1 Deltaproteobacteria bacterium | reverse complement strand
TTGGCCTTTCGGGCCCCGCCAGCCCGGCCCTTCCTGGGATTGGCCTTGGCCGGCGCCGGCTTAAGCGGGGTGAACAGGCTTACC
This sequence comes from Deltaproteobacteria bacterium, assembly GCA_019308625.1. Classification (GTDB taxonomy): domain Bacteria; phylum Desulfobacterota; class Desulfobaccia; order Desulfobaccales; family 0-14-0-80-60-11; genus DTHB01. The sequence goes on along the minus strand of JAFDHU010000217.1, from coordinate 3,185 downwards.
GTGAGGAGGCCGGTGAAGAAGCCGCCCAGATGGGCCATCCAGGCGATGGCCCCGCCTTGGCGCAGGCCGTAAAACTGCAGCGCCACCCACAGGGCCAGGAACAGAAAGGCGGGGTAGTATCTGGTTTCGAACCGCAGACGCCAGAAGACCAGGGTGAGGATGGGACTCTGGGGCAGCCGCATAAGATAGCCCCCCATCACCCCGGCGATGGCCCCGCTGGCTCCGATCAGGGGCGCAGACAATTGGCTGGAGGCCAGCACATGAAAGATGCAGGCAAAGAATCCCACGAACAGGTAAAAGGCCAGAAACCGGAGGTGCCCCAGGTCATCCTCCAGGGCCTCCCCGAACACCCAGAGGAACCACAGGTTGCCGAGGAGGTGCACCCAGCCGGCATGCAGAAACAGGGAGATGAACATGGTGGGCACCAGCCGCAAGGTGGACAAACTCAGGAGATTGACCCGGCTGAGCCGGGCGGGCACGGCGCCCCCCTGGTAGAACAGGTTCAGGGCGGCCTGGGGGCCGATATGCAGGGTGTAGAGAAACACTGCCACGTTCAGGGCGATGACCCCCAGGGTGACCCAGGGCCAGGTGCCTCTCCTTGCCGCGCCGCGCAAAGGTAGCATGGTTTCCTGCCGGGTTATAGTGATGTCTGGTCCGTGGGAGTGGGCTGCCTGTCTCCCCCAGGTTGGGTTTGCGGCGCATTTTAACCCAGGCGTGTCAAGCTGTCCAGGGCCAGGGCATCCGCCGAGGACAGGTTGACAAGGCAGGGGAATTCAGATTAAATAAAAGCCATGACCGGCCCGAAAAAAAAGTTGTACATCAAAACTTTCGGCTGTCAGATGAACGTGGCCGACTCCGAGCAGATGGCCTTGGCCCTGGCGGAGGACTACGTCCTGACCGACCGGCCGGAAGAGGCCGACCTGTTCCTCATCAATACCTGCGCCATCCGTCGCAAATCCGAAGAAAAGGTGAGGAGCCTGCTGGGTCGGCTGAAGGGCCTGAAAAAGCGCCGGCCTGAGCTCATCCTGGGAGTGGGCGGCTGCGTGGCCCAGCAGGAGGGCGAGCGCCTGCTGAAGGCGGTGCCCCACCTGGACCTGGTGTTCGGCACCCACGGCATCTACCGGCTGCCCGAGCTGGTGCGGCGGGCAGGAAAGGAACGCACTGTGGACATTGAGCTGTCCCCTTCCTTCCCGGAGCCGCCGCCCCGCCAGTGGCAGCAGGGCCAGGTCCAGGCCCTGGTGACCATCATGCAGGGCTGCAACAACTTCTGCACCTTCTGCGTGGTTCCCTATGTGCGGGGCCGGGAATACAGCCGGGAGCCGGAGGACATTGAGGAGGAGGTGCGAAGTTTCTTGGCCGCCGGCGGCCGGGAGGTGACCCTGTTGGGCCAAAACGTCAACTCTTACGGCCGGGGTTTGGCCAAACCGGTGACCTTTGCGGAATTGGTGCGGCGGCTGGCCCGCCTGCCCGGGTTGGAGAGGCTGCGTTTCGCCACCTCCCATCCCAAGGACCTGTCCCAGGAGCTTATCGCCGCCTTCGGGGAGTTGCCGGCTTTGTGCGAGCATCTGCACCTGCCGGTGCAGTCCGGCTCCAACCGGATTCTCGCCGCCATGAACCGGCGCTACACCCGGGAGCGCTACCTTAAGCTGGTGGCCAGGCTAAGGCAGGTCCGCCCGGACCTCAGTTTGTCCACCGACCTCATCGTGGGCTTTCCCGGGGAAACGGAGCAGGACTTTGAGGACACCCTGGAGCTGATGCGAGAGGCCGCTTTTGACCAGTCGTTTTCCTTCAAGTATTCTCCCCGGCCCCAGACCCGGGCCGCCAGCTTTCCGGACCAGGTGCCGGAAGCGGTCAAGGCCGAGCGCCTGCACCGGGTGCAGGCCCTGCAGGCGGAGCTCACCCTGGCGGCCCACCGCCGGCTGGTGGGGCAGGTGAAGGAAGTGCTGGTGGAAGGCCGGAGCAAGCGCTCCCCGGAGCAGCTCTGCGGGCGGCTCCGAACCAATCAGGTGGTGAACTTTGCCGGTCCGCCGACCCTGGTGGGCCGTTTGGTGATGGTGGAAATCATGGAAGCTCATCCCCATTCCCTCAAGGGGCGGTGGGTGGAGGAGTTGCCGGTCCGGTAATGGCATGGCCAACTGGAAAGGCGCTCCAAGGAGGGTTTATGTTGCGACAGATGGTGGTGTCGGGCTTGACCATCGACCCCTTTACCAACAGCCCCATCATGATTCTCAAGGATGTGGAGTCGGAAAAGGCGGTCCCCATCTGGATCGGCTTGCTGGAGGCCACAGCCATCGCCAGCGAACTGGAGAACATCAAGTTTTCCCGTCCCATGACCCACGACCTCTTGAAGAACATCATGGAGACCATGGAGATCAAGGTGACCAAGGTGGAGGTCTGTGACCTCAGGGACAACACCTACTTTGCCCTGATCTACCTCAACCGGGAAGGCCGGGAATTCTCCATTGACGCCCGCCCCAGCGATGCCATCGCCCTGGCCCTGCGGGCCAAATGCCCCATTTACGTGGCCGACGCGGTGATCCAGAAGGCCCGGCGGGTGGACCTGTCGGCCCAGGAAGCCATCACCAACGAAGAGTCCAAGAAATGGACGGAAATCCTGGAGGCCCTGGATCCCGACGACTTCGGCAAATACAAGATGTGAGTTTCCGGTTTTCGGTTTCGCCGGTTTTCGGTCGGCAAAACGGATGGTTCCCTTATTTTCTCTGTGATGCCGGTCAGTTTCTTCTTCATTGGGGGAGGAGCCTGACAGTTCTTGGTGCTCCGGGAGCGGCGGTGCTTGAGTTCGCCCCTTAATTCCGGGGCCGGCAGGTTGTCGGGCGCCACCCTGTGGTCTGGCCGAAAACCGCAAACTGAAAACCGAAAACCTCTATGATTGACCTCCATACCCACACCTTAAACAGCGACGGCGAGCTCATCCCCGCAGAACTGAAGCGTCGGGCCCAGGTTTTGGGCTACCGCTACCTGGGCCTCACCGACCACGTGGACGCCTCCAATTTTGAGGAAGTCTTCCGGCGCCTGAAAGTGGCCGCGGACTCTCTGAACTTCGGCGAGCCCCCTCACCTCATCCCCGGCCTGGAATTCACCCACGTGCCCCCCGGACAGATCGCCGACCTGGTGAAGCAGGCCCGGGACCTGGGCGTGCCCCTTATCGTCATCCACGGCGAGAC
>JAFDHU010000216.1 GCA_019308625.1 Deltaproteobacteria bacterium | reverse complement strand
GTAAGCTGGGTTTCGCCCTTGGGGGTGATTTTGCCCACCAGGATGTCGCCGGGGCGCACCTCGGCACCGATCCGGATGATGCCGCTTTCATCCAGGTCCTTTAAGGCTTCTTCCCCCACATTGGGGATGTCCCGGGTGATTTCCTCCTTGCCCAGCTTGGTGTCCCGGGCCATCACCTCAAATTCTTCAATATGGATGCTGGTGAAGACGTCATCTTTCACCAGGCGCTCGGAGACCAGGATGGAGTCCTCAAAGTTGTAGCCGCCCCAGGGCATGAAGGCCACCAGGACATTTTTGCCCAGGGCCAGCTCCCCCTTCTGGGTGGCCGGGCCGTCGGCGATAATCTGCCCCTCTTCCACAAAGTCGCCCCGGCGTACAATAGGCCGCTGGTTGAAGCAGGTGTTCTGGTTGGTGCGCTGGAACTTCACCAGCTTGTAGATGTCCACCGGCGAGTCGCTGCCGCCGCCGTTGCCGTCGGCGGCCCGGATGACGATGCGGGTGGCGTCCACGTCTTCCACCACGCCCCGGCGGCGGGCCACCACGGTGACTCCGGAGTCCCGGGCCACGATGCTTTCCATGCCGGTGCCAATCAGCGGCGTGCTGCTGGTCAGGAGGGGCACCGCCTGCCGCTGCATGTTGGAGCCCATCAGCGCCCGGTTGGCATCGTCGTGCTCCAGGAAGGGGATGAGCGACGCCGCCACGCTCACCAACTGGCTGGGGGACACGTCCATAAAGTCCACCCGGTCCGGGGTGACCATCACGTACTGGCCGCCGATGCGGGCCTCTACCAGGTCGTCCACAAAACGGCCCTCTTCATCCAGGGCGGCGTTGGCCTGGGCGATGACCTTGTCCTCCTCATCCATGGCCGAGAGGAACCGGACCTCTTTGGTCACCCGGGCCTCCACCTTGTCCCCCACCTGGCGCTTCTCCACCACCCGGTAGGGGGTCTCAATGAAGCCGAACTCGTTCACCCGGGCGTAGGTGGACAGGGACACAATCAGCCCGATGTTGGGGCCTTCCGGCGTCTCAATGGGGCAGATGCGGCCGTAGTGGGTGGGGTGCACGTCCCGGACCTCAAAGCCGGCCCGCTCCCGGGTCAGGCCGCCGGGGCCCAGGGCGGAGAGCCGCCGCTTGTGGGTGATCTCGGACAGCGGGTTGGTCTGGTCCATGAACTGGGAAAGCTGGCTGGTGCCGAAGAACTCCTTGATCACCGCCTGCACCGGCTTGGCGTTCACCAGGTCATGGGGCATGAGGGTGTCCAGGTCCTGGATGGCCATGCGCTCCTTGATGGCCCGCTCCATGCGCACCAGCCCCACCCGGAACTGGTTCTCCAGGAGTTCGCCCACCGCCCGCACCCGGCGGTTGCCCAGGTGGTCAATATCGTCCACCGGCCCTTCCCGGTCCTTGCGGGTGATGAGCTCCTTTACCGCCAGGAGAATATCCTCTCTCTCCAGGGTGGTCTTGGTCAGGCGGGCCTGCATTTCCTCCGGGGTCATGTTCTTGACCATCTCGGGCCGGAGCTTCAGGTCCAGCTTCAGGCGGCCCACCGGGGAGAGGTCATAGGTTTCCGGGTTGAAAAAGAGGTTGTGGAAAAAGTTGGTGGCCATCTCCTCATTGGGACGGTTGCTGGGGCGCAGCCGCCGGTAGATTTCCAGAATGGCCTCCCGCATGCTGGTGGTCTTGTCTATGGCCAGGGTGTTTCTGATGCTGGGGGTTACCGTGACCCCGTCAATGTAGAGGAGGTCCACCTCCCTGACACCCCGCTGCACCAGCAGCTCCAGCTTGTCCTCACTCAGGATGTCGTTGCACCGGACCAAGATCTCGCCGGTTTCCGGGTCCAGGATGTCGTGGGCCACCACCTTGCCCAGCAAATCCGCCGGGCTGCCCTCCAGGTACTCCACCCCCGCCTTTTCCAGCTTCCGGATGACCGCCGGGGTGATGCGCCGCAGGCGCCTGACGATCACTTCCCCGGTTTTGGGGTCCACGATGTCCTGGGAGGCGCTTTTGTCCTTCAGGAGCTCGGGAATCAGCTTGCGCCGGACCTTGTCCCCCTCCAGATAGACCTTTTCCGTGGTATAGAAGTGGTTGAGCAGCTCTTCCGTGGTGTAGCCCAGGGCCTTCAGCAGAATAGTGGCGGGGAACTTCCGCCGCCGGTCAATGCGTACGTAGAGGATGTCCTTGGGGTCAAATTCAAAGTCAATCCAGGAACCCCGCAGGGGAATCAGCCTGGCGGAGTAGATGAGCTTGCCGCTGGAGTGAATCTTGGCCCGGTCGTGATCAATGAACAGACCGGGGGAGCGATGCAACTGGCTGACCACCACCCTTTCGGTGCCGTTGATGATGAAGGTGCCGTTTTTAGTCATCAAGGGGATGGTGCCGAAATAGATTTCCTGCTCTTTAATGTCCCGGATGGTCTGGGTCTGGGCGTCAGGGCCCGTGTCATAGACCACCAGGCGCACCCGGATTTTCATGGGCACTTCATAGGTCATGCCCCGCTGGAGACACTCGTCCACGTCATACTTGGGGTCTCCCAGGGTGTATTCCACGAACTCCAGGGAGCAGGCACCACTGAAGTCGCGGATGGGAAAGACGCTTTTGAACACCCCCTGGAGGCCGAAATTGCCCCGCATCTGAGGGTCCACGTCTTTTTGCAAGAAGCGGGCGTAGGACTGCCGCTGCATCTCGATGAGATTGGAGATGTCCACTACCCGCTCAATCTTGCCGAAACTTTTGCGATACAGCTTTAAAGGCGATAATGCTTGGGCCATGTGCACCTCTTAAAAATGGCCTGAAATTGAAAAATTCCGGCGGAACATTTACTTGATTTCCACCGTGGCTCCCTGCTCCTCCAGCTTTTTCTTGATTTCCTCGGCCTCCGCTTTGGATACCGCCTCCTTCAGAGTGGTGGGCACGTTTTCCACTGCCTCCTTGGCCTCCTTGAGACCCAGGTTGGTCAGGGCCCGGACCTCTTTGATCACCTGAATCTTGTTGGGTCCGCAGGCAGTCAGAACCACGTCAAATTCCGTCTTCTCCTCGGCCGCCGGCGCCGCTTCCGCCGCTGGAGCCGCCACTGCGGCCATGGCCACCGGCGCCGCCGCTGACACGCCGAACTTCTCCTCCAGCTCCTTGATGAGCTGGGAAAGCTCCAGCACCGTCATGTTGGACAGGGCCTCAATGATCTCGGCACGAGTGATAGCCATCTTATCCTCGCTTCGGCCGCTCCTTCCCCGCCGTCCTTCTGGTCCTTGAGGGCCACCAAGACGTTGAGGAAGTTGCGGATTACCCCAGTCAGCACCGTGACCAGGGCGGCGGGCACCGCCTGCATGGCCCCCAGAAGCTGGGCCTGAAGCACTTCCTTGGACGGCAGTTTGGCCAGGGCCTCGATGTCGGCAGGGCTCAGCACCTGTCCGCCCAACACTCCAGCTTTGATCTTGAACACCGGTTTTTCCTGGGCAAACTTGACCAACAGCTTGGCCAGGGGCACGGGATCGGTATAGCCCAGGGCCAAGGCGTTGGGCCCTACGAACTGGTCCACCAGCGGGGCCAAAAGCGTGTTGTCCGTGGCCGACCGCCTAAGCAGGGTGTTTTTGGCCACTTTCAGCTCGCCGTCGGCCTCCTTCAGTTGCCGCCTAAGCTGGGACATGGCCTCCACATTGAGCCCGGTGAAATCCGCGAGGACACCGATCTGGGCCCGGGCCGCCTTCTCTCTCAGTTCCTCAATGATCTCTGCCTTGAGTTTGCGGGTCTCTTTTCTGCCCACGCCAGCCTCCTTTAGGACAACAGCCTCAGCAGGTTCTTGACGTCTCCGGTATCCACGGGAATGCCCGGCCCCATGGTGGTGGAGAGGTAAATGCTTTTCAAATACGTTCCCTTGCTGGTGGCCGGTTTCAGCCGGATGAGGGTATCCAGGAAGGCGGCCAGATTCACCAGCAGCTTTTCGGCCCCGAAGGAGACCTTGCCCAGGGGCACATGCACCACTCCGCCCCGGTCCACCCGGAATTCTATCTTGCCGCCTTTGATTTCCTTGACGGCCTTGGCCACATCAAAGGTCACCGTCCCCACCTTGGCGTTGGGCATCAGGCCCCGGGGCCCCAGAATCTTGCCCAGGCGGCCTACTTGGCCCATCATGTCCGGGGTGGCCACAGCCTTGTCGAACTCCAGCCAGCCCCCCTGGATTTTGGCGATGAGGTCATCCGCCCCCACATAGTCGGCCCCGGCCTCCAGGGCCTCCTTTTCCTTTTCGCCCTTGGCGAACACCAGCACCCGGACTTTCTTGCCCAGGCCGTGGGGGAGCACCACCGCCCCCCGCACCATCTGGTCCGCGTGCCGGGGATTGACCCCCAGAGCCACCGAGGCCTCCAGGGTCTCGTCAAACTTGGCGCTGGCCGTCTGCAGGGCCAGGTCCACCGCCTCCGCAAAGGTGTAGCGGCGGCCCGGTTCAATTTTCTCCGCCAACTGTTGATATCGTTTGCCTCTGTGGGCCATGCGACCTCTCCCTTCAGCCTTCCACAATCTCAATGCCCATGCTGCGGGCCGTGCCGGCGATGCTCTTCATGGCCATCTCCAAATCAGTGGTGTTCAAATCCGGCATCTTTTGCTTGGCAATCTCAGCCAACTGGGATTTGGTGATCTGTCCCACCTTTTCCCGGCCGGCCTCCCCCGCCCCCTTGGGCACCTGGGCCGCCTGCTTGAGGAGCACCGA
>JAFDHU010000215.1 GCA_019308625.1 Deltaproteobacteria bacterium | reverse complement strand
GGGCATCCTGCCGGATGCCGACCGCCGGGGGGCCAACCCCTATCTCACCTACAGCGTCCCTACCAATATGGGGCATGCCCGCAACATCATCATCGCCCATGCGGCGGACGCCCTGATTGCCGTGGACGGGAGCTATGGCACCGTCTCCGAGGCGGCCATCGCCCTGAAGCTGGGGAAGCCGGTGGTGGCCCTGAAAGTGGCCTGGGACCTGCCCGGCCTTAAACGGACTGCAGGAGCTGTAGAAGCGGTGAATCTGGCCTTGGCCGCCGCGGGCAGGGCCACGCAGAAGGCCGGCCAAGCCCAGTAAACCCCTCGGACCAAGAGATGATGACGATCTTAGCAGACAACCCTGCCACTTAAGACCGTCTCCCCTTGCATAAATCCTCTAATGGCAAACCGGGCCGGCTACACCTCCAGCCAAGAGTCGGAGAACAGCACGTGCCCCAGGATGACCCGGGCGGTTTTGGCGTAATCCTGCTGCTCCTTGGGTAGCGAAGCCATGTCCACCGGCTTGCCGTCCATGACATCATAGACCACCTTTACCAACTCGGGCCGCTTGCCCTCTACAATGGCAGCCAGATCATCATCAAAGGCGTCCACGATGGCGCTCATCATGCCGTAGCGCTGCAGCATGATGATGTAGGTGCGGTTGATGATGGGGCGCAGGTGCTCGGGCACCCCGTTGGAGGCATTGGACAGGCCACAGGTGGACTTGGCCCCGGGAGCCATATCCGGTAGCATTTTCATATATTCCAGGTTGGCCACCAACTGCTGCTGCTGGATGTTGAGGGGCGCGACAATGGGGTCAAACCAGATGGATTCGTTGGGGATGTCGTATTCCGCCGCCTTGGCCAGGATTTCCGCAGTAAGCATGCCCCGCTCATGCTCATCCCGAGGCATGCCCTCCGGACCCCACAGGAGACCGATGAAGTCGGCATCATATTTCTTGACCAGGGGCATCATGGCGTCCATGCGCTCGGGGCGGGCCATAATGGAGTTGATCAGGGCCTTGCCCTTGTGGACCTTAAGCCCTGCCTCCATGGCGGCAATATTGGAAGTGTCCAGGGCCAAGGGAATATTGGGAACTACTTCCTGAATGGTCTTGACAATCCATTCCATCAACTCTTCCCCGCCTTTGCGGGCGGGGCCGATGTTGACGTCAATGTAGTCCACCCCTTTTTCCGCCTCTTTAATAACCAGATCCTGAATGGGCTTGGGATTCCGGTCCTTCATGGCCTGACCGTAAACCTTGGTCACCACATTCAGATTCTCTCCGATGCGTAGAAATTTTTCGCTCATCAGGTGACTCCCTCTTTAACTAGATATGGGTGCCGGGAGGCCCTAAGGCCAGCCTCCCGGCATTCCGGTCGCGACTCCGTCCCCGGTTACAATGACCTCAGAAAGGCCGGAATATGGGAAGCCTCCCGGGGGCCGATCAGGATCTTCCAATCAGGTAGTTCCTCCTCCAGGTCGCCGCTGATGGCTGCGGCATAACCGGGGATAATCAAGGTGCGGTTCTTGGCCTTTTCGGTGATGCCGCATTTCTTGACAAACATCCCTACATCGTCGCCGGAGAATTTGCCGGCGGCCCAGGCGGTCATGACGGACAGGCCTTCGGTGTCCTTGATCAGCAACCAGGTGGGCACCTTGCTGCCTTCAATTTCGCCCGAGACGATAAAGTAAGTAAGGGCAAAATTGGTGGTGACCGCGATGGGCGAATTTTCGTCCGGGTTGTTGAGGGGGTAGATTCCCGGAGTGACGATCATGGGCTTTTGCGGGTCGGTGTAAATATTCAGCCGTTCCAGCAGCAGAGGAAAGATGGCATGGGGAGTCAGGTCAGAGAGCACCACGATGCCGCTGTATTTGGCAATAAAGGTGGCGGCATACAGGGCCTCCATCATGGGATCGTTGGTCATCTCACACGGGAAGGCCACAGTGGGGAACCCGAAGGGCCGGAACTTGGGCACCAGCGCGGCCCGCCGGAAAACGATTTGGTCCTGGAAGGCGGCCTTCAGAGTCCGGGCCTCGGAGTCCAGCAACAGATCCTTGAGCCCCATATCGGTAAGCTTGGTGGTCAGCTCAGCCAAAGTGTCGTAGTTGTTGGCCTTGGCCACCAGGGGCAAATCCAGCTCCTTGGCCAAAGCGCCCATGTTGTCGGCGTTGTCGGGTGTGGCGGCATAAAGCACCGGTCGGCGCTCCTTGGCCACTTCCGCCCCGGCTTTGAGCACCTCGGGGTTGTCGCTTATGAGCATGAGGGCGGCGTCGCTCTTCTCCATGACCTTCTTTACCAGAGCCGTAAACTTGCCGGCATCACCGTCCGCGTCCTTAATGGCCAGCATTTCCGGGCGCAGATTCAGCCCGATGCGCTCAAACTGAAGCTTGTTGAAGGTGTCAATCTTGGCGTCCACCTCTGCATCCGGCATAGCGGTGGTCAGCAGACCAGCGATAAGGGTAGGATTGTAGAAGGTCTTTTCATGGCGGAACATCACGGTTTCGCCGCCGATGGTCTTTACTTCCTCCTTCATGCCGATCTTTACCGGCCGAATAGGCGGAGCAGCAGCCTCGGCCAGCTTCTCTTTTGCCTCTTCGGAAACATAGGGACAGGCTTCCAGTTCCGCCTTGCCGCTGGCCAGAGCCATGGCAAAGGCCAAGCAGGTGGGAAAGCCGCACTCCTTGCAGTTGGTCTTGGGCAAAAGTTTAAAGATTTCAATTCCGGTTAAAGCCATTCTCCCTCTCCTTATCCATGGCGTTGGACTGTTCCAGAAGTTGGCCTGAGGGGCAACCTCCGGATCTCTTATGCATTCGCTTTTTCTTTCATGATAGAGGCCGGGAGGGGGTGCCTCCTGGCCTCTTTTATGGTTTTAGCCGATGATGGGATCCATACTTAGGGCCGGATGGTTTTTCTCCTGGAGGAAGGGCAGGATTTCCTCTTCCGTGACGCCCACCGTTTCATCCGCGATGCGGTCAATGAAGTCGGGCATGCCCAACTCCTTGCTGCGTTGGATTAGACGTTCGCGGATTTCCTCCTTGAGGGACTTGGGCATCCACACCACCCGGAACAGCCCGCCGTCGCCGACGATGAACTTCCGCTGGCAGATGTTGTACTTGCTGTGGCCCACGAATCCCGGGGTCACTTGTCCGCCGCCGATGACGCCCGCCAAGGTGGTGAACTTCATGCCGCAGGGAGTCTCGCCAGTGTAATCCCGGTTTACCGTCATGACGCCGTTGCACATGGGGAGCACTGCCGAGATGCACTCGCAGCAGCCGCAGGTGGTCATGGGCCTTGAACACAAACTCATTGACCCCGGCCCAGTTGCCCAGCTTGGGATCCAGGGTCTCGCCTTTCTGGATGGGCTGGTTAGGCCCGGTGGGGTTGATTTCGTAAGCGGCCTTGCAGTCCATCCAGTTGTAGGCGCCGCACAGCCCGGTACGCTCGGGGCTGATGACGCACACGTGGTTAGGAGCAAAGGACTGGCACAGGGTGCAGGAGTAGTAGATTTCCGTGGTTTCGTCGGTCATGCCCTCGATGCGTTCGTCCCGTTCCCGGTAAATCTTCCGGGCCTCATCGGCAATTTCTTTTACCTTGTCTTCTTCGGTATAGAGCTTCACCTGGAGTTTGTCGAAGATGGCCCCGAAGTCCTGGTGCAATTTGGCGTGCAGGAGCACCCCGATATGCTTCAGGGTGAAGCCCTTTTCCACCGCGGCCTTACTGATGCGATACCAGGCGATATCCCGCTGGCCGATGTGCATCACCCCCTTGGCGTAGTTCACCAGGTGGTGAATCTGGCGTTCCAGGATGGGCTCAAAGTCGGGCTGGAAGTTGCGGCCGGCCACTTCCACCACCACGGCTAGAGGCAGGCGACCGCCTTTCTCTCCCAGGTCGGGGATGTCCTTGCCGATGACCTCAACTTTGCCGTCCTCCACCTCATCCATGCGCCGGCTGGTGACCAGCTCCACCGCCAGGGTCTTGCCGCCGCCGCACTCCAGGAACAGATCGTCCTTCCGCACCCGCTCCCCTTCAAAGGCGGCGCCGTAATCCACCGGGATGTCAATTTTGGTTATGGTGACCTTGAGACCCCGCACTTCAATGGACTTGTCCGCCAGCTCCTTCATGGGCACGTTGGACACCACGTGCTCATAAGTGCAAATACCGGTGGGCAGAATCTGGGGAATATCCTGATTGGTAATGGTGGGGAAGCCCCAGTTGATGGCCCCGGCGGCATTGGCATACCATTCGTCGGGAATGGTACTCAACGGGTTCACAAAGGCAAATACCCGGTCCTTGTTGTACAGCAGGTTCTTCAGGGCCGCACCCGGTTTGACCCCGCCGAAGGACATGGCGACCCGGCAGGCGAAGCCCAAGGCGAACACCGCGGCAGAAATGTCCGGCCCGTAAGGCACAATGCGGGTGGGCCAGCCGATTTGCACGCCGGCCTCCAGGAGCTGTTCCGGCACCGAGGTCTTGCCCTCAATGTCCCGGGCAGCGCAGAAAATGTACAAGTTCTTTCGCTGATACTCCAGCACCAGCTCCGCGGCTTCCTCCGGGCTGGGGGCCGAACCCACAATGGCCGCGAAGCCGGGAGCGGTCCCATCCACGAACTCGATGCCTCGTTTCCGGAAGATAGTGTCCTCAGCAGCGCCAACCCAGAATTTTTCAGCGCCTTTGTCGTAAACTTCCTCGCCGCCTACATAAAAGTCCGGGTCCTCCAGATAACGGATGGCTTCAAAAATCTCCTCGGCGAACAGGGTGGCCAGACCAGCATCCAGGCCAGGACCCAGATACGGAAGGTAGTGTTTCTCCGCCGGTACCGGGGGCAGCAGCTCCTTGCAGCGCTTCATCACCGGTACGGCATCTTTAAGTTTTTCAATCTTGATACCCATCAGGGAATAAATGATGGGCAGGTAATACGCGGTGTTGGGAAACCCGATATCCTGGTTTTCCCCGTACTTTTCAATCGCCTCATCCAGCTTGGCCGCACATTTGTCCACAATCTTGTGGGCCCCGCGGATGGCAGCAGAAAGGATGAATTTCGACACGGTGGTTTCCTCCTTCCTTTTTCATAAAGGAATTATGTACAAGGGGCTGCCCTGCAGCGACAGCCCCTGACCGGCCCCTACACTTCTTCGGCGGCGGCGGCGGCTTCCTCCAGCTGGCGCCGCATCTCCATGTCGTAGAGCACCCGCTCCCGGGCCTTGTCGATCCCCAGGGCCTGGCGCTTC
>JAFDHU010000214.1 GCA_019308625.1 Deltaproteobacteria bacterium | reverse complement strand
GGTATTTAACCTGGAAGCCGGGGCTGGTGGGAGAAATCCCGGTGGAGATGCTGCTGCTTTTTGCTCCCCTGGCCCTCCTCATCGGCATCTTTGTGCAGCTCATCTGGGAGGAAAAGCCTGTCACTGAGCCCTTATAAGACAGGCCCTCTTGAAACTGGAGCAGAAATCCTTGGATTTCAACCCAGACCCTGTCGGCATTGGAAATATCAAGGGGTGGTGTTATGCAGTGGGATCCGGCCAATAATCCTTACAATTTCATTACCTTTGGACCGCCGGTAAAGTTTCCCCAAGGGCCTCCTTCCCACCGCCGCTACCACGGGCTCTCCGGCACCATAGAACTGGAACTCACCAATGAGACCCCTATGCTGGTGGCGCAGCGGGTGAATCCCCCTGAAGAGATTCCCCCCCGCCTGGAAAATTTCAAAATCAATGGCCAACCGGCTATCCCCGGCACCTCTCTCAAGGGCATGGTCCGCAGCGTCCTGGAGGCCCTCACCAACTCCTGCTTCGTCATTTTCAACGGCGAGCCTTTGGATTACCGTCTGGCCACCCAAGATGCCTTAAACCTCCGTCCCGGCCGGGTGACCCGCCTGCCCACCGAAAACCAACCGGGCCAGGTGGAGGAGATGGAGCGGGCCTGGATCGCCATGCCGGGAAAGCCTGCCGCCTTAAAAATCCGCCATAAAGGCCGGGAGAAAACCATAACCCTGGCCTCAGCTCCCACGGGTGCCAGAAGCGGCCAAACGGTCTGGATAAAAGGCCTGGATGCCGAAGCCTATTTCAGCCCAACCCGCCAGGCCAGGGGCAGACCGCCCTGGATCAAGCCCGCTACGGGTAAATTCCCTGTGGTTACGGATATCTCTTTATCCCCCAAAAAGGGATATCTTGAAGGAGTTTTTAAAATCACCGGCCAGAGTATTGACAACAAAAAACGGGAACGGGTGTTCGCCCCGAAAAACCCACCTGTGACCTTTGAATTTAGCCTGGAGGAGATGGAAAATTACAACCGCATTCTCCAAGGTCAGCTTGCCGAGCACGACAAGCGCGGGGACTTTGAGCTTACCGAAACCGAACCCCTGCAGGTGGGCTCCCTGATTTATTTTAAGCCACAGGGGAACCGGGCCACCTTACTCAGCCGGGTGGAAATCCCCCGCACCACCTACAGGCACAGCCGGGCTGACCGCCTGCCCTCGGCCTACCACAAGTGCACCAACCCCGAAAACCTCTGCACTGCCTGCCGGCTGTTCGGCTTCATCGCCGACCTGTACGGCGCCTGCGGGCGGATCTCCTTCACCGATGCAACATGGCAAAACGGCCCGGGAGAGCTGGAGGATTTCTTCCCCCTCAGGGTTCTGGGGGAGCCGCATCCCACTTCCTGCAATTTTTATCTCCTTGACCCCGGCAACCCCTCCCAGGTCCGCAATTACGACGGCCTGAAGATCACCGACGGCCGGGGCAGAACCGAAGGCCCGGCGGGCCAGGTCCGGCTCCGGGGCCGCAAATTTTATCATCACCATAAGCCCAAACCCTGGCCGGACTACCGCTGCCCCGACCCCCAGAAGTTCCGCCGGGTCATAAACGAGGTGCGGCCCCTGAAGCCCGGCAATGCTTTCACCTTCCGGGTGCATTTCCGCAACCTCTCCGAGACGGAACTGGGTCTGCTGCTTTACGGCCTTCTTCTGGAAGAACCCTGGCGCCACAAGCTGGGCCTGGCCAAGAGCCTGGGCCTCGGCACCGTGAAAATCACCTGCCGCTCCTTGAAAGTGAGCCCTGGCGGCCAGCGCTACCACTCCTATGGCGCCCAAGTCCCGGACCGAACCATGGAGATTTCCCGCTATCTCGGGGCCATGAAGGAGGCCGTGAAGGCCGCCACCGGGCAGGACTTCCACCAATTGATCAACGTGGACAAGCTGGGGAAGATTCTGGATCCGGCCCGGGCGCCGGCCGCCCCCGGCTATCCCTTTGACCCCACAGGCAGGGAGGAAGGCTTTGCCTGGTATGCCAGAAACAAGAACAGAGCCCTGCCCGAGCTTTAGGTTCCCGGGACGAATTTCCGGAAAATTTTTCTGGCCGGGAAGAAGTTTTTGTGCTATCAGGAGAATAAAACAACCGCTTGCCGGTGAACCGGATTTCAAGATGGAAATGTCAGGGGGTGTGCAATTATCTGATATCATTATCATTTACAGCTGAGTAAACTTGGGCCTGTGGGTCAAAAAGGGGGTAGGTTACCAGGAAGGGATAACCGATTGATATTGCTGGCAATTGGCCAGAACATCCCTTTCGGTTGCCGGTCAGTTATGAAACATGGTGCAATTCATCAGGAGGTT
This sequence comes from Deltaproteobacteria bacterium, assembly GCA_019308625.1. Taxonomy (GTDB): domain Bacteria; phylum Desulfobacterota; class Desulfobaccia; order Desulfobaccales; family 0-14-0-80-60-11; genus DTHB01. The sequence continues at coordinate 1,467 of JAFDHU010000214.1, read as the reverse complement.
ACCAGTTTGGGGCCCGGAGAGCCGCTTTTCATCAGGCCCCCAGACTAGTGGGGTGGGAAAACCACTCAGAGCCTTCGGGCGATTGCGACTTTTCGCCGAGGCAATTGATAATCGCCTTGATATTTTGTGGGAAAACCACTCAGAGCCTTCGGGCGATTGCGACTAATTGCCATTACAGGGAATCAACTGGGACACATCAAGGTGGGAAAACCACTCAGAGCCTTCGGGCGATTGCGACTGTGACTGAGGGGGAATCTATGGAGCCTCCCTTGACTGGGTGGGAAAACCACTCAGAGCCTTCGGGCGATTGCGACTTAACATTGATTTCTTGTTGGATAAACAAGATGATGAGAGTGGGAAAACCACTCAGAGCCTTCGGGCGATTGCGACTTTTTGTAATCTTGCTGTCTTTCGGGCTTGCCGTCGCTGCAGTGGGAAAACCACTCAGAGCCTTCGGGCGATTGTCTCGGATGCCAGAGCCTCCGGTCCGGCGGCGAAAAGTCCGCCAGCCCCGGTTTTGACCTGGCCGTGCTGCAAGCAAGGCATTCCAAAGGAAAGGGCGGGTTTAAACCCGCCCTTTTCATTCCCGGCCCGGCCTGTCACAGGACGGCTTACCGGCCTGAAGTCTTATCCCGGGGCCTCCGCGCAGCGACTGAGAAAATCAAAGTCCTCCCGGGTGATGACCACAAAGCCCCCGGCCCGTGTACCGGTCCGGATCCTGTCCTTTCTGTTTTTCCGAAATGGTTTTCCCCCGCCCCACCAGCCCTCGGATGACGGATTCCCTCCACTCCGCTGGGCCCGTTGATCGCCCCCTTCTGAACGAGTTGCCCCCTTAGCTCGGATAATTCATGAATAAATTTCAAGTGGAGAATTTTGAGGGATTGGAACTGGTTAAACCGGGTAAAGAGTCTGCGTAGGAGGCCAAATTGGGACAATAAGCCGGTCCTGCTGTCTTTATGAGGCCAATTTTTCAGGAAGAGGCGGTTTTTGGCTGATTTNNNCGGGTAGCCCGAGGCCAGGTGCACCCAGATGCGGCGGCTGGTCTCCCGGATGCGGGCCCCGATCTTCAAGAGCTTGAGCCGCAGGGTGTTCACCTGGGCGGTGGCCAGCTCCGTACCCTGAAGGTGCCGCCTAAGCAGCCAAAACAGGACGTAGGCCGCGGTGTGGAGCAGTAGCCGAAACTGGTTGGCCAGGAAGCGATGGCAACTCAAGCGGTCGGCCTTGAGTTCCAGCTTCAACTCCTTGAGGCGGTTTTCCACCTCGCCCCGCAGGACGTAAATATCATCATAGACGAACTGGGCCTGGCGGCTCAGGTTAGTCACCACAAAGCGATGATTGGAGCCCAGATGGGTATATTCCACTTTGGCGATGATCCGACGGGGCCGAGTCCAGGACTCCGCCTGATAGCTGAAGGAGGTGAAGAGCCGCGACTTCTCTCCCGTCTCCTGGTACTGCCGTTGGGCCTTT
>JAFDHU010000213.1 GCA_019308625.1 Deltaproteobacteria bacterium | reverse complement strand
CCCACCAGGGGGTCCTCCTCGCCGAAATGCGGGCCATAAGACGACACCACCGGCTTATCCCCGGTGCGGCAGATGCCCACCTCCCCATGATGCCGGTCCACCAGACACTCATGCGGACACAGGGTGCACTGATTCAGGATGTCATAAGCCGCAGCAATCTTCTCCTTAAACTGCCCCCGGCGATAGGTCTCCAAATACACCGGCTCCCATTGCGGCATGGCGAACTCCTTTTGAAGTGGGGGGAGGGGGCCAGGGGCCTTCACAGGTTAGAAAACCTGTGCCACCGGCCCCTGCCCCCTCCCCCAAGCCCCCTCCCCCAACCCCTTACAGGGGGTGGGGAGGGGAGTTTGAGGGGAGCGCGGGGGAGTGGGACTCCCCCGGCCCTCCCCTCAACAACCTCTATTCCTCCACCTCCACCCGCCAGGGTTCCAGGAGTGTGCGGGGGAGGTCAGCGATGAAGCGGGAGGGGGAGTTCACGGTCATCCCCAAACTTCTATTATAACTTACCGACGGGAAAATCACAGTCAGATGTCGTTTGGCCCGGGTTACGGCCACGTACATCAAGCGTCGCTCTTCTTCCTCTTCCTCCTCCCGCTCCAGGGCGTAGAAGGCCGGAAAGCGTCCCTCTGCGGCCCAGATGATGAACACCGCCTCCCATTCCAGGCCTTTGGCGGAGTGGATGGTGGACAGGGTCAGGTAGTCGTGGGTGGGGCGGGTGATGTCGGCCAAGCCGGAGGGTGGCTCCAGGGTCAGATCGTTGAGGAAGGTCCGCAGCTCGCTGTAGCGGGCGGCGATGGCGAGGAGGTGTTCCAGATCCCGCAAACGCTTGGGGTAGTCATCAAAGCGGCCCGGCATCAGGGGCTCGTAGTGGGACAGGGCCAGGTTGAGTCTGGACATCAGGGTCTGGCCCGGGTCCTGGAGCACCTCCAGCACTTCCGCCAAGTCTTTCAGGCCGCTCTGCCGCCGGCCTGCCAGCCAGGTCAAGGCCTCTTCCAGAGAGAAGTCTCTCTCCAGCTTTTCGGTGAACTTGCGGGCGGTAGCCCGGCCCACTCCGGGGATAAGGGTGAGGAGGCGCTGCCAGCTTAAGGAGTCCCTGGGGTTGGCCACCACCTTCAGGTAGGACAGCAGGTCCTTGACATGGGCGCTTTCCATGAATTTGAAGCCGCCGAACTTCATGAAGGGCACTCCGGCCCGGACCAGCTCAATTTCCAGGTCAAAGGAGTGGTAGGCGGCCCGAAACAGCACGGCCATGCGGTTTAAGGGTAGCCCCTGGCGGTGCAGGTCCCGGACCTGGGCCACCACCAGGCGGGACTGCTCGTTTTCGGTGGCAGCCCTGTACAGCCGAGGCCGCAACCCGCCGGACTGACGGCTAAACAGGCACTTGGTGTATTTTTCCCGGGCCCCGGCGATAATGGCGTTGGCCAGATCCAGGATGGGCTGGGTGGAGCGGTAGTTTTCCTCCAGCTTGATAATGCGGGTTCCGGGAAACAGGCGGGGAAAATCCATGATATTGCGGAAGTCGGCCCCCCGGAAGGAGTAAATGGACTGGCAGTCATCCCCCACGGCCATGACGTTGTCGTGGGTGTAGGCCAGCAGCCGCACCAGTTCGGCCTGTAGCCGGTTGGTGTCCTGATATTCGTCCACCATGATGTAGCGGTAGCGGTCGGACAGACGGCGGCGCACCTCCGGATGGTGGCTGAGCAGGCGCCGGCCTTCCACCAGCAGGTCGTCGTAGTCCAGCAGATGCAGGCGGGCCTTTTCTTCCTGATAGGCGGCGGCGAGGCGGGCCAGGGGGCGGCGCTGGTCCAGGAACTGAGGGTAGTCCCGGGCCAGGAGACCCTCCAGGCTGAGGCCCTTGTTGACCAGGTCGCTCAGGATTTGGGCCAGGGTCTCCTTGCGGGGGAAGGGGCCGGGTAGGCCTTTCAAGCCCAATTGCTCCTTGAGCATAGCCAGCAGGTGCTCCTGGTCGGCCCGGTCCATGACCGTGAAGCCCTCGGGATGGCCCAGCAGGCCGCCGTACTGCCTGAGCCAGTGGTAGCAGACGGAGTGGAAGGTGCCCCCCATCACCTGGGTCAGGGGGCGATCCAGCAGGTGGGCGGCCCGGGTGAGCATCTCCTGGGCCGCCTTGCGGGTGAAGGTAAGCAACAGGATGGCCCCCGGTTCCACCCCCTGATCCACCAGGTAGGCTAGCCGGTAAACCAGGGTCCGGGTCTTGCCGCTGCCCGCGCCGGCGATGACCAGCACCGGACCCTCGGTGGCGGTGACCGCCTGATATTGGGCCGGGTTGAGCTCCCGCCGGTAATCCAGACGCCGCCGGGCGGGCTCCGGCCAAATGGGGTGGTGCCGGTGGGACATGCCTGTTATGGACTCCCCGGGATGGCGGCACTCGGTCTTAAGAAGGAAGCCGCGGTTTCCCGTCAACTATGAGCAATTTGCCCCTCACTGTACCTGAGAGGGCCGAAGTTTGCAACGGCCCGGGCCCCCGAGGGGGCAGCTGCCCAAGGCAAGTGCCGCCTTATCAGACTTTGCTTTTTCAGAGATTCAGGTCGCGCCGGGAAACGGCCCGCGGAGGTGCAGGTAGAGACGGGAAATATCCAGGGAAGGCATAATGGGTGGAACCGTCGCCGGCGCAGGGATAATCCCTTTCCCCGGTGAACAGGGCCCTTCGGGGAAATGCCCTGCCCGGACGCCAGCGCCCGGGCAGGGGTTGAGGGGGTCAGGCAGTCAGGTGGTTTCCAATTCAGCCAAACGTTTCTGTATGGCTTCCAATTCGCTTTGCAGATAGGTTTGTTCTTCTCTCAGGGCCTGGGCTTCATCCTGGGGGGAGATGGGGCCGAGGGCTCCTGCCCCCCAGGGCCCGAAGCCAAAGGTCCGCCAGCCCCAGCGGGGACGAGCCCAGGGGCCGAAGCCGAACCGGGCGCCCCGGCCGAAACCGCGTCCGAAGCCGAATCCATATCCCCGGCGTCGGCCGGCGCCACAGGGGCCGAGACCCCAGCCGGTGCCTGGTCCCTGACCCCACGGTCCGGTACCATCAAATCCTGGCATTATTTAATCACCTCCTTTCCCGCTAAAAGCGGAAGCCGGGTGCGAAAGTTCTCCAGGGGCCGAAGCCATAGGCCCGCCAGCCCCAGCGGGGACGAGCCCAGGGGCCGAAGCCGAAAGCCGAATCCATAACCCCAGCGTCGGCCGGCGCCGCAGGGGCCGAGACCCCAGCCGGTCCCTGGCCCTTGACCCCACGGTCCGGTACCATCAAATCCTGGCATTCTTAAGCACCTCCTTTCCTGGTAAAAGAGCGTTTAATCAGGCTCTTTTCAGGCCTAATTTAAAACATTTCTAAATAAGCCCGCCACGCACTAAGTAAAAGGTGGTGAACCGGTATCTTTCGCCAGGCAAGTCTGCCCGTGGTTAGGAAAAGTATCGGCTGTGCTCAATTTTCATGCATTTATTCATGACTACCTGGAGCCCGGCAGCCATGGCCTTGCGGGCGGATTGGTTTTCGGCCAGGCCCAGTTGCATCCACACCACTTTGGCCCCGATGGCAATGGCTTCATCCACAATGGCCGGGATGGCCTCAATCTTGCGAAAAATATCCACGATATCCACCGGATAGGGGATATCCTTGAGATTGGCAAAGGCCTTTTGACCCAGAATTCGGTCAGCCTTGGGATTCACCGGGACAATCTGGTAGCCGTGCTCCTGTAAATACTGGGCCACCCGATAGCTGTCCCGGTTGGGATCGGTGGACAGGCCCACCACCGCAATCACCCGATTGTTTTGCAAAATTTCTCTGACTTCTTCATCTTCTGGATTGAATTCCGGGAGCTGGCACTCAATCTCCGACATGGGTAGCTCCTCAAAACCTGCCCTTTCAAAAAGCGCCTTTGGGGCTTTATGAGGGTTCAGCGTTCCCGGGTCATCATCGCCCCGCATTGGGGGCATTTTTCCTCAAAGCAGGGGATGCCCAGCCGATGGGGTATTTTGTGACCGCAGGCCGGACAGATGCAGAACCCTCCGGGTCCCATCCCGAAACCGCTGCGGCGGCCTCCGCCCCGGCCAAAGCCACCGCCACCGCCGGCGCCGCCACCGCCGCCGGCGCCACCACCGCCACCCATACCTCGTCCTCTTGCATAGATCATTGTTGTCCTCCGCACCCGCCTACAGCCGGGCAAGTTGGTGAAATGTTGTCGGTTCCTTACAGGTCTGGGAGAAACTTACGCCACCTTCAGCCCGCCTGGGCCTCCGGCCGCGGCTCCGTCCTCTCCTCCGTGGCCAGTAAATCGGCTTTGATTCGGGCAACTTCCTGCTCGCCGGTTTGTCTCATGATTACACCGGCGTCAGAAAATACATAATGAGGCCCTTTGTGTTCAAAACTTTTGGTCGCTATCACTTCATCCACGCCCAGCCCCACCAGCCACTCGCTCACCCGGATGCCTTTGCCGGTCTCCACCGAACGGTGGGGATTGGCCAGAAGTTTTTCCTCCAGAAGTCTTCGGTCCCGGCTACTGATGGTAAGCACCAGGAAATACGGCGCCTCGCCGAAGTGCTCGGACAGGTGCCGACGGTCTTCGGCCACCGGCAGGGCGATAACCAGGGTTTCTTTTTCTGTGGGCTCGTAGTGGATCAAAATCCGATCCACATAGGGAACATGGGCCCGGAGGTGATTTTCTATTTGGGTGGCCACAAAATGAGCCTTGTCAAGTTCCCGGACTTTGAGGGTCAAGTCGGCCTCAATAAACCTGAACCTCCCGGAATTCCTTGCTGTCAGGGCATTAATCCTGCTCACCTGAGGGGTTTCCAGGATGATGTCCCGGATGGTCTGCAGAGTTTGGAAATCCACCGAGGCATCCAGCAGTACCCGGATGGCGTCTCCGGCGATTTTCACCCCCACCCGCACAATCAGGACCACAATTAAGAGCGCGGCTGCCTTGTCCAAGGGGAATTTCACCTGCAGGTAGCTGCCGCCCAATCCCGCCAGAATGATGCAGGAGGAGAAGAGATCGGTAGTCAGATGCCGGGCGTCGGCCTCCAGGCTGGGGGAGTTCAGCTCCCGAGCTCTCCGCAACTCAAAGCGGGAGAAAGCCAGGAGAATCAGGGCGATGACAATCACTCCCAGCATGGCATAAGGCACACGCTCCGCTTTGACCAGCTCCCCGGCCTGGAAAACGCTGCGGAGGATTTCATAGCCCGCCAGCAGGATAATTCCGGAGGTGATCAGAGCTGCCAGATTCTCCACTTTATAAAGACCATAGGGAAAACTCTTGCTTCGCCGGCGCGACAGCCTGATGCCGGCCCAGACCGAGGCGGAGGAGACCACATCGGCAGTGGAGTGCACCGCATCGGCCAACAAAGCCAGACTGCCAGAGAACACCCCCAGGAAATATTTCAGTCCGGTCACCAATACATTGATCCCGGCTGAAGCCAAGGCTAGGCGTTCCGCTGCCTCCATACCGAATTTCCGCCTCTCCGCCCCCTTCTGCCTGCTGCGCCGGTTTCCCTGGCAAGCGGGGGGCGCTTCACTTTTTTGTTGAATCAGCCGTCCCTCTCGGGGTTCCAGACCTCATAAACCCTTCCCACCAGAGCCGGGCCAGGCTGCAGGGTTTTCTTTCCCGGCT
>JAFDHU010000212.1 GCA_019308625.1 Deltaproteobacteria bacterium | reverse complement strand
TTCCTGCAGGTCCGCCCAGAGGATATCCTGCCCAAAGTCAAGGAATGCTGGAGCGCCCTATTCAGCCCCGCGGCCACAGCTTACCGCCTCCGGCAGGGACTGTCCGATTCCGGGGGCATGGGAGTCATCATCCAGCAGCAGATTCAGCCAAGCTACGCCGGCGTGGCCTTTTCCCTGGACCCCGCCCTGCAGTCCACGGACCAGGTGGTGATAGAGTGGGTGGAGGGCCTGGGAGAGGCCCTGGTTTCCGGCCAGGTGACCCCTCACCGCCTGCGCCTGCGCCGCAAAGCCCCGCTGGTGCCGGAAGAGATGCCTCCAGCTCTTGCCTCAGCCCTGCAGGAGCTCCTGCCCCTCCTCTTGCAGGCGGAAAAGCTGTTCGGCCATCCCCTGGATGTGGAGTGGTGCGTGGACGGAGCCGGCCTGCACATCCTCCAGGCCCGGCCCGTCACCGGGCTGCTGGGCCAAGACCTGGTCCTCTGGTCCAACGTCAACATCGGGGAAAACTACCCCCAGGCCTTGAGCCCCTTCACCTGGTCGGTGGTGGAAGCCTTCCGCTACGGCTATTTCCGCAGTCTGTTCCGGCATCTGGGTTTGCCCCCGGAAGCCATCCGGGAGGCCGCCCCGGTCATTCGCAACCTCATCGGCCTCCAGGGCGGGCGAGTTTACTACAACCTGACCAACTGGTACGAGATGCTGGCCCTGTTTCCTCTGACCCGGTGGTTCCGGAATTTTCTGGACCACTACATCGGCCAGCACATTCCCTTCACCTACCTCCCCCGGCGGCCCAAACTCCGCCTGTTCCGGGATTGGCGCCTCCTTCCCCTGAACCTCTGGTTCTGGGTCCGGCTGGGCTGGAATTATCTGACCCTGGAGCGCCAGGTGGCCCGCTTTGAGGCGGAGTTTTACCGGGCCCGCCGGAACTGGCGCTCCCGGCCCCTGGCTGCCTGCTCCCTGGAGGAACTGGATGAGCTGCTCCAGGACATCATGGATTTCCTTAACCGCCGTTGGGGCCGGGCGGCCCTGGCTGATTTGGGGGCCATGATTTTCCCAGGACTGCTGGACCTCCTGGCCGGGAGATGGCTGGCTGATGCCTCCGGCCAACTCACAGCCCGGCTGTTGCGGGGCATAAGCGTGAAAAGCACCGAAGGGCTGAAGCTCATCTGGGACCTTGCCCGCAAGATGGACAGGGAGAAAAAGCTTCGGCAGCTTCTCCTGGACCGGCAATACGGCCGTCTGGAGCAGTCCCTGAATGCTGAGCTCACCGCAGACGTGGCCCGCTTCCTGGAACACTTCGGCGGCCGCTGTTATCATGAGCTGCTCATTACCTCCCCTACTTTTGAGGAGCGCCGCGACCTGTTCTGGGACCTGGTGCGCAGCTACCACCTCTCCCCCGACCGGAATCCCCGGGACCAGGAGCAAGAGGAAGCCCGGGAGCGGGACCGTTTTGCCGGAGAGTGTCTGGCGCGTCTTTCCCTGGTGCGGCGGGTGGTCTTCCGCCGGGTGCTGAAAAAGGCGCAGCAGGCCATCCGGGCGCGGGAGGCGGTGCGCCTGTGCCAGAGCCTGATTTACGGGGAGCTGCGGCGGGTGGCCCTGGAGCTGGGGGCCAAGCTGGCTGCCCGCGGCCATCTGGAGGCGGCGGAAGAGGTTTTTCTGCTTACCTATCAGGAGGTGAGCCGCCTGTGCCAGGGGAAGTTCTGGCATCCTGAAGGCCTGCCAGAAATTTTGGCAGGCCGGAAGCGCGCCTGGGAGGCGGCCCAGGCCCGGGAGCTGCCGGAGTTTTTCATTCTTCCCCGGGGCCGGTATTTTGAGAATTTTGACCAAATCAGGGCATCAGCCCCCGACCGGAAAGTTTTCCGGGGCCTGGGGGTGTCTGGCGGCCGCACGGAGGGCCGGGCCAGGGTCATTCATGACCCGGCCCGGGACCGGGGCCTGGAGCCGGGGGAAATTCTGGTGGCCAAGACCACCGACCCCGGCTGGACCCCCCTGTTCATGGTGGCCGGCGGCCTGGTGCTGGAAAAGGGCGGGCTGCTTTCGCATGGGGCCATCGTGGCCCGGGAGTTCGGCATCCCCGCGGTGGTGGGGGTGGAGGGGGCCACCCGCCTGTTGGCCCAGGCACCGCGCCTCCTGGTGGACGGCACCCTGGGGGAGGTCATCATTCTGGCCGAGGCGACGGAAGCCGGGTAGGGGAGGGCATCGGTAATGGCCGCGGATATCCGGCAGTTTGTCCAGGAAAGGTTTTCTCTCCGCGTCACCCTGCCCCTCACCCTGATCCTTTTTGCGGGCCCGGCCAGCCTCAATCGGCCCGGCCCAGGAGTGTTGCTGTTCGGTTGGGCCGCCACCTTCCTGGCCCTGTTATGCCTGAGAATGGCCGATGACCTGGCCTCCCTGGAGGCCGACCGGGCGGCTCATCCAGAGCGCGGCCTGCCGGCCGGGCGCATCCGGCCGGTAGCCCTTAAAGCCTTGGTGGCCGCGGGCTCGGCGACTCTTGCGGTGGTGCACTTAAACTCCCAGGCCTTTTCCCTGGTCGCGGGCGCCATAATCTTTTACCTGCTGTTTTACAAATTCCTCCGGGAAAGACTCCCCCTGACGTTGAAGCCCTTCTTCTCCAATGCTGTCTTTGCCGTGCTGCCTTGTTATGCCGGCCTGGTGAGCGGCGGCCTGCTTCCGGCCCAGCTCTTCCTGGCTGCCTTTGTCTGGCTGGCCGCGGTGGCCCATGAATGGGCCCACAACGTGCACGGCCCGGGGGAGGCCGGCCTGGGGCTGGCGGAGTATGCTGTTGCCCTCGGGCCGCGCGCCTCTGCAGCCGCGGCCCTGGCCCTGTTTGCCGGGGCCGGGGCCTGCGGCTGGCTGGCCTGGCTCAAAACAGGCCGCCCCTGGGCCTTCGGCGTACTTTTGGGAATAACCACGGTGCACGTGGGCTTTCTGGGATTACGGCTGGTTCGCCGGCCGGAATACCGAAACGCCCGCCCCTTTTATGTGGCGGGGTTTACCTTTTTCCTCCTGCCCCTGGCCGGCCTGATGGCGGACGCCCTTCTAAGGTGAATCTTAAAATATATTCCTGCCCGGTCCCACCCTGGTTCGCAGATCTCTATAGGATGAGGGAAGGACTGGCCGCTGCCAGGCTTTTTTCTACCCGGCTCCGGCCTTCAACAAGCCGTCAGTTGTGTTATTATTGGCTTTGCCCTGCCTTTCATTCTCTGCCACGGGGAAATCAAACAGGCGGACGCTTAAATGGCCGCATGACAAGCCAAGGTCAACAGACCGCGGCAACAAAACGCCTTTGCTGGCCATCAAAGATTGGCCACCCTCATCGAGGTGCCGCTTCGGCAGGGATGGACGGCAGCGGGATGGCAAGGAACCCGCACGGCCCTGCTTCGGGGGGGACTGACTTTCAACTGGCGCCTTGCGGGTGGGGCACCAAAAAACTGTGGTCTTGGGGGCGCTCATGGTCATGACCACGGCCCCGGAAATAATTTGCGTACCGGTGTGGCCATAGAGGAGGGGACTCGTGAAAAACGATAATGCCAATCCTCACAAGATCCCGGTGCTGTTCGCCGCAACGCTCTCGTTGCTGGGGGCTCTCGCCATTCTCGTGGTGGCCAATACCTCCAGACAGCAAGGGACAGTGGAATCGAAAGCTTCCCGAGCAAAGCGTCCTGAAGGGGTCTGTCCCCCTTTTTATCTTGTAGACGAGGAAGGCAATGTTATCGACCCTGTCAACGGACTCAACCCAGACAAACCTTATTCTCCCGCCAAGACTTGCGGGAAGTGCCACGATTACCAGAAAATCACTCAAGGTTACCACTTTACGCAAGGTAAAGGAGAAACCCCCACCGCACTTCAAGCGGCTCGGTGCCTATGGGTAACAACCCCGGGCACTTACGGAGGCACTTGGTGTTCTCCGGCTCCACTTTATCGATACCTCTCGCCGAAGAACAACCAGGGTCCAGCGACCATGGATATGACCTCCTTCAGCTTCATTACTGCTGGGTGCGGTGTATGCCATCCGGGGGGAGGCTCAGCAGAATTCGACCGGGCGGGGAGACGGTATGACCGGTGGATGGCAAATCCCCATAGCGGTCTGAAGCCTGGCGCCGAGAACCACTATGACGGCGACTACTACAAAGCCCGATGGAGCGAAACAGGCGTTCTGGAGGCTGACTGCTTGATATGCCACTTGCCGGAATATGACATGTCAATCCGGCAGCAACAACTGAAAAAGCTAAATTTCCGCTGGGCGGCAACGGCAGGGGCAGGTTTTGGGGAGGTCATTGGCTCCATTGCCCAGGGGCAAGCCCCGATGGTCAAATACTGGAAGGAAAAGTTTAATGCTGACGGAACTATTTCACCTCACATCGTCCGGGAGCCCCGGAATGAAAGCTGTCTGGCTTGCCATGAAAAACCAGGGTGGAAAAAGAGAGGCGCGAACTTCCGTGCCCGGACAGACGTCCATATCCGCGCGGGATTGAAATGCGTGGACTGCCATCCTGCAGGGAGCTTTGCCGACGATGCCCGGATAAGCGGCAAAGAAGAACATCAAATCGGCAAGGGCGACGATCCCGGCGGCCACGTCAGGGATGATCTTGACAACACCTGTCGGGATTGCTCCTCCTGCCATTCGACAGGGCAATTCGGAGCCCCCATCGCAAAGCATGAGTGGCTGCCCCCGCTACATCTCCACGAGATTGCCTGTCAGACCTGCCATGTACCAGAACGCGCCGTCAAGGCCGCGCAGGTGCAGGCCAGCGATGTCTTCAATCCAGGAGCCAAGATACCCACCAAAGGCAAGCATCTGTGGACTTTTTACGGACCCGACATGAAGTATTGGAACCATTACGGTGAGCTGGAGATGATGGGGTATGACGACAAACCCACCGATCCCTACCCCCCTGTCCTGGTTCGTTACCAAGGCAAGATTTATCCGGTTAACCGGGTGCACAGCGCGTGGCCTGCAATCATGCTCGAGGGCAAGAAAGGCCTGATGCAGCCACGAATGAGTGATGTTTACCGAATGTGGACGCAGCATCAAAAAGATCCGACCAAGTATCCACTTCTGGCGAAGATTGTTGATGACAACGGCGACAATGTGCCCGAAATCAACCGCGCCGAAGAGATTGATGCCCTCATCCAGTCGGTAGCGGCAATGCTCCAGGCAACAGGATATCCGATGGAAGGCAAACAGGTTGTCTGGGTAATGGATGACCGCGTCTATACTTCGGGCAGCAATTTCCGACTCGTTCCGAAGCTTACCTGGGAGGCATCACCCTACGCAAATGTCCACAAATACAACCACGATATTTACCCGGCCAAGGCGGCCCTGGGGGTCAATGGCTGTGTTGATTGCCACAATCCTGCTTCACGCGTCTTCTTTGGCCGGGTGGTAAAGTATCCATTTGACGAACACGCCCAACCGGTTACCATGGCGCAATATGAATTAATAGGCTTGAGCGGCTTCTGGGCCAAAATCGGTGCCTGGCGAGAAACTTATATCAAACCGTTGGTTCACGGCCTGCTGATTGCTTTGGTGTGCAGCTTCGTGGTACTGGCCGGGGCATTTGCCATCGCCCGTTCAGAAATGGAGACATCGAAGCCAATGCTCCGGATGCTACCCTGGGTTATTGGTTTCGCCCTCGCAACGCTTGCCTTTATAGTCACCGCTCAACCGGAATTAGCAAGCTACGCGCTGCCGGGCCGGTTCTGGCTCGATGCCAACCACTTTTTGATCTCCTTGATAATCCTTGGAACAGGTGC
>JAFDHU010000211.1 GCA_019308625.1 Deltaproteobacteria bacterium | reverse complement strand
ACCTCTTTCTCAGCCATGACTCACATCTGCCGGGGGGGAGGACTTGCGAGGCGGACGGCCTTCGTAGGCCTTGATAATATCCTGCACCAGGGGATGGCGCACCACATCCCGTTCGTTGAAATACACAAAGGCAATGCCTTCCACGCCCTTCAGGAGCTCCCGGGCCTCCACCAGCCCGGAGGTCACCCCGGCTGGCAGGTCAATCTGGGTGATGTCGCCGGTAATCACCGCCTTGGCCCCAAACCCCAGACGGGTCAGGAACATGAGCATCTGCTCGGAGGTGGTGTTCTGGGCCTCGTCCAGGATGACAAAAGAGTCATTCAGGGTGCGGCCCCGCATGAAGGCCAGGGGGGCCACTTCAATGACACCCCGCTGCACCAGCCGGGAGGCCCGGTCAAAATCCATCATGTCGTGCAGCGCGTCGTAGAGAGGGCGCAGGTAGGGGTTCACCTTTTCATACAGATCCCCGGGCAGGAAGCCCAGCTTCTCGCCGGCTTCCACCGCCGGCCGGGCCAGCACGATGCGGATGAACTCATGGTTCATCAGGGCCGCCACGGCCATGGCCATGGCCAGATAGGTCTTGCCGGTGCCCGCGGGACCGATGCCGAAGACGATGTCGTGTTTCCGGATGGCCTCAATGTAGCGTTTCTGGTTGAGGCTCTTGGGGGTGATGCGCCGCTTCATGGCGGAGATATACACGGTATCCAGGAAGATGTCCTTGACGGAGGCGCTCTCCTTTTCCTGGAGAATCCTGATGCTGTACTGCACATCCTGGGGGTTGACGTCGTAGCCCGCCTGAAGCAGTTCGTAGAGCTCGGTTAAGGCGCGGGCCGCCAGGCGGACCTGGGGCTCCGGGCCATGCAGGGTCACCTGGTGACCCCGGGAGGACAGTTTGACTCCCAAAATCCGGCCCACCAGGCGCAGATGCTGACCCTGCTCACCGAACAGCGCCTGGGCCAGAGTGTTGTCAGTGAAGGTAAGTTGGGCGGAGGACATGATGTTGGCGGGTGGGTCGGTGGATTTCACCCTGCTTGCGGCTTGATCCCCATAACCTGCCCCCGGATGGTCCGGGTGCGGGGGCGGTTGTCAAAGTCCAGCAGCACGATCTGCTGCCAGGTGCCCAAAACCAGGTTACCCCTCTCGATGGGAATACTCAGGGAGGGCTTCAGAAACGCGGCCCGCACGTGGGAGTAGCCGTTGCCGTCGCCCCAGCGACGGTCGTGTTCATAGACCAGGTCCCGGGGAAACAGCCGCTCGATGGCGGCCCGCAAATCATTGACCACACCGGACTCAAACTCAATGGTGGTCAGGGCCGCGGTGGACCCGGCGATAAACAGGGTGAGCAGGCCCTCGGTGACCCCGGTGGCCTGCACCTGCTCCTGCACCGGGTGGGTGAGATCCAGGATGTCGGTCCCGGAAGTGGTATTCACCTCCAGATGAAAGGTTTGCAGGGCAAACATACGCCTAGTTAATACCATTGACCAAATTCTTCAATAAATTTTATCAGAAAAAAGTCAAATAAATAAGTCTGTCGGATTTTGCCCCGTAGGGCCTACCGGACCTGCAAAGTTGCTTCCTCTTCCAAAAATCTGCTTGCCGCCGGCTGCCATCCTTCGGTACCCCGGGTGCTGGCTGGAGCCTGACGTTTTATTTTTTCCTAAGGGGGGATGCAGGATTTATGCCACCTCCTGGAAGGCAGGCCTGGCCGCAGCCCCCCGCCAATTATAACTTGACTATCCTTCCGGAATAATCTAAAAACTTAAAGTTTCAAGAACCTTGCTGTAGCCGGACCCCGGTCAGGCTGCTTCCCGGATCCTCCCCATGTCCCTAGGCGACCGCATTATCGCCCAACGCCGCGAAAAACTGGAGTTTCTGCGCTCTCAGGGCATTGATCCCTTCTACAACCGTTTCAAGCCCAGCCACACCGTGGCCCAGGTGATTCAGGAGTTCGGCAACTTAAGCGGGGAGGAGCTGGGGGCCCTGAACCAGGTCTTCCGCCTGGCTGGCCGGCTCATGCTGGTCCGGGAGTTCGGCAAGTCCGTGTTCTGCCACTTCCAGGACGGCTCCTCCCGCCTGCAGGCCTATATCCAGCGCCAGACGGTGGGAGAGGAGGCCTTCCGGCTGTTCAAAAAGCTGGACTTGGGCGACATCGTGGGATTTGTCGGGACCCTGTTCCGCACCCGAACCGGGGAGCTGACGTTGCTGGTCCAGGAATTCACCCTGCTCACCAAGTCCCTGCTGCCCTTGCCGGAAAAATACCACGGCCTGACCGACGTGGAACGGCGCTATCGCCAGCGCTACCTGGACCTCCTGGTCAACCCCCAGGTGGGGCGGGTGTTTGTGCAGCGGGCCGCCATCATCCGGCTGATTCGCCAGTTCCTGGACGACCGGGGCTTCCTGGAGGTGGAGACTCCCATGATGCAGCCTATTCCCGGGGGTGCCACCGCCAAGCCCTTTGTCACCTATCACCAGGCCCTGGATATGAAACTTTATCTGCGCATCGCCCCGGAGTTGTATCTCAAGCGCCTCCTGGTGGGGGGATTTAACCGGGTTTATGAAATCAATCGCAGTTTCCGCAATGAAGGGCTCTCCTCCCTGCATAACCCGGAATTCACCATGCTGGAGTTTTATCAGGCCTATGCCACCTTTGAGGACCTGATGACCCTGACCGAAGAGCTGGTTTGCTTTGTGGGTCGGGAGTTGCTGGGGACCCTGCAGTTGGTTTACCAGGGGATGGAGATTGACCTTACCCCGCCTTGGCGGCGCCTGGACCTGAGAGAGGCCTTGATCAGCCTGGGGGGCATTCCGGCGGAAGTGGTGCATGACCACCAGGCCCTGGTGGCCTTGGCCCAAAAGGAAGGAGTGACGCTGCGCCCGGGCGAGGGCTACGGCCGGGCCCTGACCAAGCTGTTTGATCTCAAGGTGGAGGCTCAGCTTATCCAGCCCACCTTTGTGGTGAATTATCCCCTGGAGACCTCCCCCCTGTCCCGGAAGAATGACGACAATCCGGAAGTAGTGGACCGGTTTGAGCTGTTTATCGCCGGCCGGGAGATGGCTAACGCCTTCTCAGAACTGAACGACCCAGTGGATCAGCGGGCGCGCTTTGAGGCCCAGTTGGCTGCCCACGCTGCGGGGGACGAAGAGGCCCCTCATGCCCTGGACGAGGACTTCCTGACCGCCCTGGAGTACGGTATGCCCCCGGCGGCCGGCGAAGGCATCGGCCTAGACCGGCTGGTCATGCTGTTCACCGACTCTCCTTCCATCCGGGATGTCATCCTGTTCCCTCAAATGCGTCCGGAGAGGTGAGTTCCTTTGGGTTTCTTTGAAACCTTCGTGGCCTTCAG
>JAFDHU010000210.1 GCA_019308625.1 Deltaproteobacteria bacterium | reverse complement strand
CCACCGCTGGCTGGGCGGCATGCTGACCAACTTCCAGACCATTTCCCGCTCCATTGAACGCCTCAAGAACTTTGAGGCCATGAAGGAGGACGGCAGCCTGCGCCGCTTCCCCAAGAAGGAAGTGCTGATGATGGAAAAAAAGGCCGCCAAGCTGGAGCGGGCCTTAGGCGGCATCAAGCACATGGAACGGCTCCCGGACGTGCTTTATGTGGTGGACCCCCGCAAGGAAGAAATCGCCGTCAAGGAAGCCCGGAAGATGAAAATCCCCATCGTGGCCATTGTGGACTCCAACTGCGATCCCACGATTATTGATTATCCCATCCCGGGCAACGACGACGCCATCCGGGCCAATCCGGCTGCTGACCTCCCGCATTGCCGACGCCTGTATAGAGGGCAAACGCCTGCAGGAGGAGCGCCTCCAGGCCCTGACGGACAAGGAGTTGGCCGAAGCCGAAGTGGAGGCCCAGGCGGAGGCCCCGCCGGCGGAAGCAGCCCCCGAGCCGGAGCTCGAAAAGCCGGAGGACCGGGAAGTGGAGGCCACGGTGGAATAGAAGGCCCCGCGGCCTCAGGAATCTGACCGGTAATTCTTGCCAAACCGAACCTGACTGCCCCGGCCAACTGTCCGGTACAGCGGTGGCAGCAATCCTGGCGTGGAGGAGGAACAACCTTGAACATCAGCGCGGAACTGGTAAAAGCCCTGAGAGACAAAACCAACTGCGGCTTCATGGACTGCAAAAAGGCCCTGCAGGAAACCGGCGGGGACCTGGAGGCGGCCGTAGACTATCTGCGGCGCAAGGGCATCGCCGTGGCCGCCAAGCGGGCCGAGCGGGCCACCAGCGAAGGGGCCATCTGGGCCTTTCTTAACGAATCCGGCGTGCTGCTGGAGGTGAACTGCGAGACCGACTTTGTGGCCAAAACGCCCACTTTCCAGGAGTTCGGCGCGGCCCTGGCCTCCCAGATCGCTGCGGCCGGCCCCGGGGACGTGGAGGACCTCCTGGCCCAGCCTTATCAGCCCCAGCCGCAGTTGTCCGTGCAGGATTATCTCAATGAAATCATAGGACAGTTGGGCGAAAACATCCGGGTGCGGCGCTTCGCCCGCTTCGCCGGCAGCGGCCCCTTGGCTGCCTATATCCATCACGGCGGCAAAATCGGAGTGCTCCTGGAGTTGGCGGGGGCCCCCAACACTCCGGAGATCCAGGCCCTGGCCCGGGATTTGGCCATGCAGGTGGCCGCCACCAACCCCCTGGCCATCAGCCGGGAGGAGCTGGACCCGGAGGTGCTGGCCCGGGAAAAAAGCGTTTACGAAGCCCAGGCCCGGGAGTCCGGCAAACCCGAACACATCATTGCCAAGATAATCAGCGGTCGCCTGGAAAAATTCTTCAAGGAAGTCTGCCTGGTGGAACAGCCCTTTGTCAAAGACCCGGACATCACCGTGGCCCAACTGCTCAAGAAGGCTGGAGCCGAGGCCGGAGGCGAGCTCACAGTCAAGCGCTTCGTCCGCTACCAGGTGGGCGCTTAGGGAAAAAGCTCTTGGAGCCGGACAAACCCAGATACAGGCGGGTGCTCCTGAAGGTTAGTGGCGAGACCTTGGCCGGCGGCCGGTCCTTCGGCCTGGACCCCGACACCCTGAGGGCCATCGCCCGGGAAATCAAGGGCGCCCGGGAGCTGCAGGTGGAAGTCGGGGTGGTGGTGGGGGGCGGCAACATCTTCCGGGGCCTGGAGGCCCGGGCCATGGGTCTGGACCGGGCAGTGGCGGACCACATGGGCATGCTGGCCACAGTCATCAACGCCCTGGCCCTGCAGAACGCCCTGGAGCATGAGGGCATCCCTGCCCGGGTGATGTCGGCCATCGCCATGCATGAAGTGGCCGAACCCTATATCCGCCGCCGGGCCCTGCGGCACCTGGAAAAAGGCCGGGTGGTCATCTTTGCCGCCGGCACCGGCAGCCCCTATTTCACCACCGACACCGCCGCGGCCCTGCGGGCCACGGAAATCGGGGCCCAGGCCATCCTCAAAGGCACCAAGGTGGCGGGCATCTACGACAAGGACCCCATGCTGGACGATACCGCCCGGATGATCCGCCGCTTAACCTACTTTGAGGTCCTGGAGCGCTCCCTTAAGGTCATGGATTCCACCGCGGTCACCATGTCCATGGAGCAGAACATTCCCATCGTGGTATTCAAGCTGCTGGAGCCGGGAAATATGGTGAAGGTCCTCCTCGGCCAGGAGGTGGGCACCATTGTGGAGGGTCAGCGATGAAAGCGGAGATACTGG
The DNA here is from genome assembly GCA_019308625.1 of Deltaproteobacteria bacterium. Taxonomy (GTDB): domain Bacteria; phylum Desulfobacterota; class Desulfobaccia; order Desulfobaccales; family 0-14-0-80-60-11; genus DTHB01. The sequence goes on along the minus strand of JAFDHU010000210.1, from coordinate 1,423 downwards.
ATGAGACCAGGCGCAAGATGAAGAAGGTGCTGGAGGTATTGGCTCAGGACCTGTCCCGGGTGCGCACCGGGCGGGCCTCGGTGGCCCTGCTGGAAGGCATCAAGGTGGAGTGCTACAATACCACCATGCCCTTGCCCCAGGTGGCCTCCCTGGCCGCGCCGGAGCCCCGGCTGCTCACCGTGCAGCCCTGGGATCCCAGCATCCTGGCGGACATTGAAAAGGCCATCCTCAAATCCGACCTGGGCCTGACCCCGGCCAACGACGGCAAGGTAATCCGCCTGCCTATTCCGCCGCTGACCACCGAACGGCGCAAGGAACTGGTCAAAACCGTGAAAAAGATGGGCGAGGACGCCAAGGTGGCTCTGCGCAACGTGCGCCGGGACGCCAACGAGCGGTTCAAGAAACTGAAAAACGACAAGGAAATCTCCGAGGACGACGCCCGCCGGGGCCAGGACGAGGTGCAGAAAATTACCGATGAGTTCACCAAAAAAGTGGACCAGATGACCGCAGAAAAGGAAAAAGAGATTATGTCTTTTTAGGCGGCGCCGTGGGAGCTGCGCCGCAGGTCCATGAACCTTGGTAAGGAAGCTACGCCCTCGCAAGCTTTATTGTCAGGCAATCTCAGATGACAGACACTTCCGCCTCCCTTGAGTCCCTTTATCCCCTGGACCGGCAGCGCCTGCCGGCCCATGTGGCCATCATCATGGACGGCAACGGTCGCTGGGCCCAACGCCGGGGCCTAAGCCGGGTGCGGGGCCACGCCGCCGGGGCCGAGTCGGTGCGGGCGGTGGTGCGCCAAGCCCGCAAAATCGGCATCTCCTATCTCACCCTGTACGCCTTCTCCGAAGAAAACTGGCAGCGCCCCAGCACCGAAATCCGGGCCCTGATGGCCCTGCTCACCCGGTACCTGCACCGGGAACTCAAGGAGATGCAGGACAACCGCATCGCCTTCCGGGCCATCGGCAACTTGAGCCGCCTGCCGGTGGAAGTGCAGCGGGAGCTGGCCAAAACTGAGGCGGCCACCGCTGAGGGCACCGAGATGGTCCTTACCCTGGCCTTAAGCTATGGGGCCCGCAGCGAAATTGTGGCCGCGGCCCGGGCCTTGGCTCGGGAGGTGGAGGCCGGCCGCCTCCGGCCCGAGGACATTGACCAGGCCCGGTTTGCCCGGCATCTGTTCACCGTGGACCTGCCGGACCCCGACCTGCTCATCCGCACCAGCGGCGAGTTCCGGCTCAGCAACTTCCTGCTCTGGCAGTCGGCCTACACCGAGCTGTATTTCACCCCCACCCTGTGGCCCGACTTCCGGGAGGAGGAGTTTGTAAAGGCCGTCTGGGAGTACCAGCAGCGGGACCGGCGCTTCGGCCTGACCCAGGAGCAGATCCGCCAGACCGGCATCGCCAATCCCCGCCGTTAAGAGAAGGGC
>JAFDHU010000209.1 GCA_019308625.1 Deltaproteobacteria bacterium | reverse complement strand
CAGCTTGGCCGGCTGCCAGCAGGCGCGGCATCTGCATTTCGGAGCGCGCCTTGACTTCGGGGCCCCGCTGCTTTAACTCTTTGGGGAAATGGAGGCAGCCCAGTCACCTTCCTGACATCCCTTCCGGCAGACTGTTGAGGAAAGCGGCAACGCAGGCGGGCTGACAGCACCTGCCTTCCTGAAGGACGTTCAGCAGCATTTGCGATACTGCCTGCAGCGCTGGGACTGGTCCGTCCCTGACTGCTTCGGGAGGCCGAGTCTATGAGCTGCGAGAAGCCCGATTTCACTGGGGCCCGACTGGAGGAGTGCCACCTTCCTTCGCCCGTGGTGGGAGTGAAATTTGTGCCGGATGACGCCAAGGTGATTTATCCTTCCTCCCTGTCCCGCGTCAGAAGCTGCTTGGATGCGGGCTTGGAGCCGCCCTCTCTGGAGCTGGCCGGACCCCAGAAGAGGATAAGGGTGCTGGCCGCCACCGGGCAGCCCCCCAACCTCAGGTGACAGCCATGACCCTTCCTCTGCACAAGACCAAAATTGTGGCCACTATCGGGCCGGCCTCGGAATCGCCGCAGGTCATGGAGCAGATGCTTCAGGCCGGCATGGACATCGCCCGGCTGAATTTCTCCCACGGCAGCTTTGACTATCACGCCGAGCTGATCCGGCGGCTGCGGGCCGCGGCTCGGGCTGCCGGCCGGCGCCTGGCCATCCTGGCGGACCTGCCCGGCCCCAAGATGCGCCTGAAGGAGCTGGCCCTCGAGCCCCTGGAGCTCAGGCCGGGGGACCGCTTCACTCTGACCACTGCGGAGGTTCCGGGCGACGCCTCCCGGGTGTCGGTCACCTTCACCCCCTTGCCCCGGGTGGTGCAGGCCGGGGACACCCTGTATCTGAATGACGGCCAGATTGAGCTGGAAGTAGTGGAGGTCCGGGCCCCGGAGGTGGCCTGCCGGGTGGTGGTGGGGGGCGAGCTGCGCTCCGGACAGGGTCTCAATCTTCCCGGGGTTTCCCTGGGCATCAGCGCCTTCACCGAGCATGACCGGGAATGTCTGGAGCTCGCCCTGGGTCACGGAGTGGACGCGGTGAGCCAGTCCTTTGTGGAGTCGGCCCGGGATATCCGGACCGTGCGGCAGGCAGCCGCGGCCCTGGGATATCGGCCCTTTATCATCGCCAAGATTGAGCGGGCTAGAGCCTTGGACAACCTGGAGGGTATCCTGGAGGAGGCGGACGGCCTGATGATTGCCCGGGGTGATCTGGGGGTGGAAATTCCCATTGAACAGATCGCCGGAGTGCAGAAACGCCTGATGCGGGAGGCCAATGCCCGGGGCAAGCCGGTGATCACCGCCACCCAGATGCTGGAGTCCATGATTGAGCACACCCGCCCTACTCGGGCGGAGGCCACGGACGTGGCCAACGCCATCCTGGACGGCACCGATTGCGTGATGCTCTCCGGCGAGTCCGCGGTGGGCCGCTATCCGGTGGCGGCCGTGAGCATGCTGGCCAAAATCGCCGCGGCCATCGAGCCCTTTCAGCCCCAGCGGGGGCGGGAGTTCCTGCGGGCGGCGGGTGAAGCTCCGACTAGGGCCAAGGACCTCATTCCTCTAAGCGTCCAGACCGTTCTGGAGAAGGTGACTCCGGCGGCGGTGTTCGTCCCCACCCGCAGCGGCGCCACCGCCCGGAGCATCGCCCGGTTCCGGCCGCCAGTGTGGATTATTGCAGTCAGCTCCCAGGAGGTCACCTGCCAGCGGCTGCAGTTTTCCCGGGGGGTGCATCCGGTGCACGAGCCGGACCACCCCGAGGACTGGAAGACCTACGTGCGCCGCTGGCTGGAAGGGCAGGGGATACCAGGGAATCTGGTGGTGCTGACCGAAGGGCCCTCCGCCAAACATCCGGAAGCCAACCATCGCATGGAACTAATTGAACTTTGAAGGCGGATTTCTGTTCCGGCTTAAGAGGCGGGGCAGGGTCGCCCGCGTCCCGAACATCGGGCCACGCCGGAGGCCGGGGTTTGCGGCCCCGACGTCCGGCCGTTTTCACCAGACAACTGCGAGGAGAATAAACACATGAAAAAGCTGGTGCTGCTGCGCCACGGCGAAAGCATCTGGAACAAGGAGAACCGCTTCACCGGCTGGATTGACGTGGGGCTGTCGGAGAAGGGCCTGGAAGAGGCCCGGGAGTCCGGGCAGGTTCTGGCCCGGGAGGGCTTTGTCTTTGACGTGGCCTACACCAGCGTCCTCAAGCGGGCCATCAAGACCCTGTGGGTGGCCTTGGAGGAAATGGACCTCATGTGGATTCCGGTGCATCACTCCTGGCGCCTTAATGAGCGCCACTACGGGGCCCTTCAGGGCCTCAACAAGACCGAGACTGTGGAGAAGCACGGCCTGGAGCAGGTGAAAATCTGGCGCCGCAGCTATGATGTGCCCCCGCCGCCCCTGACCCCGGATAACCCTTACTATCCCGGGAAGGACCCCCGCTATGCCGGGGTGCCGCCGGAGGAGCTGCCCCTCACCGAATGTCTGAAGGACGTGGTGGCCCGGTTCTTGCCTTACTGGCATGAAACCATCGCCCCGGCGGTCAAAAGCGGCAAGCGGGTAATCATCGCCGCCCACGGCAACAGCCTGCGGGCTCTGGTGAAATACCTGGACAACGTGGGCGATGAGGAGATTGTCGGCCTGAACATTCCCACCGGCATACCCCTGGTTTATGAGCTGACAAACGACCTGAAGCCGGTGCGCCACTACTACCTGGGCGACCCGGAGAGGATTCAGGCGGCCATCCGGTCGGTGGCGAACCAGTTGAAAAAGAGGGCCTGAAACGGGCGGCCTGGCCCGTCCGGCATGGCCCGCCCTCCACGAGGAGACCGCCTGCGGCGGCTGGCCCGCTTTTCCAAGGGGGAGTGGCGCTTTTATTTGGAAGAAGGCGGTGCCGCCTGATCAGGCGAAAGGCTTGTCTGGCCCGGGCTCTGCAAGCAATGCTCCAAGTGTGGCTGCTGGATAACGCCGCGGCCGGACCGGGCCGGAAAGCCGGTGACTTGCGTCGAGAAGCGGGCCTCCCTCACGGTACCCCCCGCCGACAAATGGCGGACTCAGGTTGATTCTCTCCCGAACTGTATTATACTGAAAGTACAATTTTTTTCTTTGGGCCCCCGCCTGCGGGTCCGGTGCCAGTCATGTCCAGCATGATTTTCCCGGGGCACAGCAGAGGAAGAAAAGAATTTTGCCGTAATCGGAAATATGGGGGCTTGCTTCTTCTTTCCGATTTAAACGTGACGCACAGAGAGCGATGTAGCTGTTTACTACTAAAGAACGGTGGCCAGATATGTCGGCAGCCTTATTGAACGCCACTTTAGGTAATAAGTATCAGTTCGG
>JAFDHU010000208.1 GCA_019308625.1 Deltaproteobacteria bacterium | reverse complement strand
GGTTCCCGGGGGGAGAGGGCCGGGGTGAGGGGGGTAGACCCTTCCGATAAGGTGCCTGGTTTGACGACTTCCTTATCCGGTTTTTCCAGGAGCAAAAGAAATAATCAGATTTTTAGAATTGCCGGCCGCGGGAAGGCCCGCTCTGCGGCCCGACCTGAAAGCAAAAATTATCAATGGATGAAGCAAGAAGGGGAGACAGAAAGCCTCAGAACGCCCCGGGAAGGGAAAATCCCCTCTTATCCTTCAGCCATGGTGAGGTGGTAGGCCAGGTTGTCCAGCTTGACGGTGAAGTCCACATTCTCCACCGCGATGCCTTCGGGAACCTGAAGCTGGGTAGGGGCAAAATTAAGGATGGCCTTGACGCCGGCGGCAATCAAGCGCTGGGCCACCGCCTGAGCCTGGCTGGCCGGAGTGGCGATCACCCCCATCTCGATGTCGCTTCCCTGGAGCACCTGATCCATCTCGTCCAAATGGTGGATTACCTGGCCGCTGGGCAGCCGCCGCCCCACCTTGGCCGGGTCTACGTCAAACACTGCCGCGAATTCATAGCCTTGGCGGACGAAGTTTTGATGGGCCAGGAGGGCGGAGCCCAGGTTGCCGATGCCCACCAGAGCCATCTTCCAGGCCTTGTTCAAACCCAGGATGCGCTTGATCTCAAACAGTAACTCCTTGACGAAATAACCCACCCCCCGGATGCCAAACTCGCCGAAGTAGGCCAAGTCCTTGCGGATTTGGGCCGGGTTGATGCCGCACTTCTGAGCCAGTTTGTCGGAGGCAATAATCTTCACGCCTTCTTGGGCCAGGGTCTCCAGGCACCTGGAGTAAATGGACAATCGGGTAATGGTGGCGGCAGGAATTTTGGAGAATTTCATCGGCGTCCGCATAAGTTAGCTTTTATGAGGGACTAACCACAAGTGTAAAATTGCACAATACTTGGCAGTGAAAAGGGGGAGCACCAGGCTCCCCCGAAAGAAAACTCAGGTTAGACCTTGAGACCCAGAGCCGCGGCGATGGGCTTGGTCATGGGGTAAGCGTAGAGGATGATCAGGGCCACGACCAGCGCGTAAATGCACAGAGACTCGACCATGGCCAAGCCGATAAGCATGGTCACGGTGATCTTACCGGAAGCCTCGGGGTTCCGGGCCACGCCTTCCACGGATTTGTGGATGGCGAGACCCTGGCCGATACCGGTGCCGAACGCGGCGATGCCGATGCCGATGCCCGCCGCCAGCACGGCATAGCTGAAATACTGGGCCAGACTGGCCGCGGAGCCGGCCGCGGCCGCGCCGGCAGGCTCAGCGGCCATAGCCAGAGAAACCCAGAGCAAGGACGCCAGTAAGGTCAGACCGATTCTTACCGCCATGTGTGAATACCTCCTCACTAGTTGATATATGTTGATTGGCCTTCTTCCTTAATTAATGGGCTTCCTCCATGGCTCCGGCAAAATACATCATGGCCAGCAGGGTAAAGATGAAGGCCTGCACGGTGCTGGTGAACACCGCCAGGAACATCATGGGCAGCGGCGCCAGGAACTTGCCGGCCAAGAGCAGCAGAATCATGAGCACCAGGTCTTCACCCATGATGTTGCCGAAGAGACGCAGAGTCAGGGACAGCACCCGGGCCAGATGGCCGATAACTTCGATGGGGAAGAAGAGGGGGGCCAGCCAGGGGATGGGCCCGATGAAATGCTTGACATATTTGACACCATGGAACTTAACCCCCAGATAATGGGTGTAAACAAAGGTGCACAGCGCCATGGACAGAGGCGTATTGATATTGGCCGTGGGTGAAAGAAAACCAGGAATCAGGCCTGCCAGGTTGCAGACCAAGATAAAAATAAACAGGGTGGCAATAAAGGGGAAAAAGGCCCGCCCCTCCTCACCGGTAATCTCCACCATGAATTCTTCCAGGCCGCTCACGATCAATTCCATGACGTTCTGGGCCCCCGCCGGTACCAGGGCCACTCGCCGGGTGGCCAGAACGCCCAAACCCACCAGCGCCGCCATGACCACCCAGGAGTAAGTCACATGCGGCGGGAAGTGAACCCCGAACTTGCCTAAGATAAGATCAAGAAACAAGATGGGATGTTCCATGGGAAGGACCTGCCTCCTTTTTCTTGAGCTTGATTACTTCGTGGATCGCGGCCAGCATCAGGGTAACCACCACGGTGGACAGCCCCAACACCAAGCCGATGACGTTCAGCCAGCCACTGCTCACCAACAGGTAAAGAACCGCCAGCAAGCCAAAGAAGCGCAATACCTGCCAGAAAGCAAAAAAAGCCTTGGCTTGCCCGGCAGCGCCTCCCGGGAGGGCCCGGGCCCGTTCCATCATGCCTTTAAGGGCCCGGTGCAGCAGGTGGAAGTTAACCACCGCCACCAAACCACCTGCCAACACTCCCACCGCGAATTCCTGGCCCTGCCAGAGGCCACTCCCGGTCACCAGAACAGCCAGCACCAGCAGACAGGCAGCCTTCAGGTGACGGGGGGAATTGAGCTCCATGCGTTATTCAGAACTATTTGTACCGCTTCCCCATGATATAGAGGTTGCGGAAACCGGCGATAATTCCCAGTATCAGGCCGATATAAAAAAAAATTTTGTTATTGAATACCTCCGATAGCCACCAGCCCAGACCGGCGCCGATGGCTATGGCCAAAACCAGGGACAGGCCGATGGCCGAGGCCCGCCAGCCGCCTTCCAGCAGCTCTTTGATGAACTTCTTGGTTTCCTCTTTCACTGCGTCCGGCGGCCTCCAGAGGACTTAATGATACTTTTCACATGTGCCTAACTATCACACCCCAGAATCCAAGTCAACATTTTTTACAAACCAGGAACAGAAAACCCCAAAGGCTGGTGGTTTGCGAACTGACAGCCCTGAAGGCCGCGTTCTCTCCGGTTTCTGGGTTTGGAAAGACTATTTTGGGGCCGGAAATTTTGTGCCTTTTTTCATTATTATTAATGCCCGGAAGAAATCTGCGACTCACCTTTAAAAACCGGCAACTCCACCACAAAGGTAGTGCCTTCCGGGCCGGTGGAGGCCACATAGATGCGGCCCATGTGCTTTTGGATGATGTTATAGCTGATGGACAGGCCCAGACCTACGCCCCGCCCCACCTCTTTGGTGGTGAAAAAGGGGTCGAACAGACGGCTTAAATGACTTTCAGGGATCCCCGGCCCCGTATCCTGAAAGCTCACCTTGACCACATCGCCCTCCGGCAACAGGGAGGTGGACACCACCAGGCGGCCCATGCCGTCCATGGCCTCGCCGCTGTTCATGAGCAGATTGATAAAGACCTGCTCCAAGCGGTTCCGGTCGCCCAGCACCGGGGGCAAGCCGGCCTCCACGTTGAGGTTAAGGGGCGTCATTTTGGCGGGCATGTAACGGGAGAATTCCAGCAACCCCTGGACGATCTCCTTGCAGCGGGTGGCTTCTTTGACAATCCTCTCCACCTGGGCCCACTCGGGGCTGTTTCGGTCCAGGTCCTCCAGCAGCAGGTAGCTCAGGACCAGGATGCTGCCCAGGGGATTGTTGATTTCATGGGCCACCCCCGCGGCCAGGTGTCCCAGAGCGGCCAACTTTTCGGTGCGGAACAGATGCTCTTCCAGTTGTTTTTTGTGAGTGACCTCCCGGATGTGGATCTGGCAGGCCGGCTGGCCCTCATAGGTGGTGGGAAAAGAAATGGCCTCCAGCTCCACGGTGGCGCCGTCCTTTTTCACTCCCTTCAGTTCAAAGACCCGGGGCTTGGCCGCCCCCCGGAGAAGTTTCAGCAGCCGCCGGGAAGCCGCCGCCTGGCTCGGGAGCTCCACAAACTGGCGCAAATCCCGGCCCAGCATTTCCCGGGAGCTGGCATAGCCGAACATGTTCAGACAGGCCTGATTGACGAACAACAGCTTCAAATCATTATGGAGAATGATGCCGTCCAAGGAGGATTCCACCAGTTGGCGGAATTTCTCTTCTGAGTTTTTCAGCTCTCGGGCCAGCAGCTCCCGCTCGGTCAGATCCACGATGGCCTGCACCGCCCCCTGAATCTGGCCCTGCTCGTCGTAAATGGGCGAGGAGGTATTGTAAAAATAGCGCTCCCGGCCCCGGAAGTCCGGGAAGTACTCATAAGCTTCAAAGGCCACGGGCAAATTGGGCGAGCGCTTGAGGTCCTTTTTGCCGAAGAACTTTTCCAGGGCCTTGAAATTCTGCTCCACCACCAGTGAGGCCATGCTGGGGCCTTCGTGGGAATAGAAGGGCAGCCAGTAGCTGTAGGCCCCCAACATCTCCTGGCGGGAGTAGCCGGTCAGCTCTTCGCAGGCCCGGTTCCAATGGGTGATGCGGTGATTGCGGTCAATGACAAAGGTGGCAATGGGCAGGCCCTCCAGAATGCCTTCGGTGGTCTTTTTTTCCCGGAGGACCTCCAGTTCGCTGTGCTTGCGCTCGGTGATATCCTTGACAAAGCCTTCGTAGCCGCTCACCTTGCCTTCCTTGTTGCGACGGACAATACCAGTGAGGAGCACCGGCACTTCCTTGCCCCGCCGTTGTTTCAGCAGCACCTCCTGATCTCGGGCATAGCCTTCGGCTTCCACGGTTAACTGAAATTTTTCCCAGTCATAGGGATCCTTGAAGATATCGCGGATATTCAGGCTCTCCAGAGCTTCGGACTTGGAGCTCAAACCCAGCAGTTCCACTCCGGCCGGATTCAGGTCCAGGAAGCGGCCCTGGGGGTCGGTGATAAAGATCATGTCCTTGGAGCCCTCAAAGATACGCCGGTAGCGCTGCTCCGAACGACGCAGGTCCTGGTACAGGCGGGCATTGGCCACGGCCAGGCCCACCTGGTTGCCCAGAATGCTATAAAAGTCCAGAGGAAAAGTCCGGAAGAACCTGGTCCGGGTGGAGGCCAGATTGAGAAAGCCCGTGATCTGCTCCCGATATTTGAGGGGGATGCTGATGGCCGAGGAAAAGCGCCGATCTGTCTGAATCAAAGTGGCAAAGGTGGAGGTGGCCAAGCGGGGGTCGCTTTGTACATCATCAATGACCAGCGGCTGGTGAGCCCGGGAGAGATAAGGCCCGATGATGGTTTCCAGGTGACCGGCGGAAAGCTGCTCCAGATAGGGGGTGAGGAATCCCTGGGCCGCCACACTGGTCAGGCGCTGTCGCTTCTGGTCCCAAAGGAGCAGCAGCCCCGCTTCCACCTGGAAAAAGTCCAGAATGGCCTCCAGGGCCATATCCACGATATCCTGCAAGTCCCTGGCATAGGCGGATATGAGAGCCAGTTCATTAAACAGGAACAGCTCCCGGCAATGGGTGGTCTTGGCGCCAAGCTTGTCTCGGGATTTGATGTGGGCCTGGGTCATGGCCTGGCCTCCTC
>JAFDHU010000207.1 GCA_019308625.1 Deltaproteobacteria bacterium | reverse complement strand
ATGAAGCTGGGCCTGGTCAGTGGCGTCGGCCAGGCAGCCGGGCCTCAGGCCGTCGCCCAGGGACAGGGTGACATCATACTTTTTGGCAATGTCCAGCAACCGGTCAAAATATTCGAACAACGGATTTTCCCGACCATGACGGCGCATCCAGGCAATGGTGAAGGAACCGCCCCGGGACACCACGCCGGTGACCCGGTGCTTCAGCAGGGGTAGGGCTGCCCGGGTGACGCCGCAATGCACCGTTACAAAGTCCACCCCCTGGGCCGCCTGGTGCTCCACCATGTCCAGAAACCACTCGGCCTTGACCTCCTCCAGGCTTTTGGCTTCCACCATGACCTGGTAGAGGGGCACGGTGCCAAAGGGGACCGGGCATTCAGACAGCAGCGTGGTCCGGATGAGGTCCACCGGCCCGCCGGTGGAGAGGTCCATGATGGTGTCAGCGCCATACCGCAGGGCGGCCGCTTGCTTGGCCAGCTCCTTTTCCAGGCTGATGTCATGGGGGGAGGTACCGATGTTGGCGTTGATTTTCACCCGCACCCCGGTGCCGATGGCGATGGCCTTGAGCCCCGCATGTTTCTTATTGCAGGGCACCACCAGCGAGCCTTTCTCCAGACCCCGCCGGATGACTTCGGGGGAGAGGCCCTCCGCCTTGGCCGCCTGCTTCATGGCCCGGGTGATTTTACCGGCCAGCGCCGCTTGTCGCTGTGTCATGACCATTTCTCTTTTTTTCTAAAATTTTATCCAAAAACTGCAGAAAAGGGAACTCACCCTCGGCGAAATTGCGCCCAGGCCGCCGGCGGTAATTGCGGCTAGGAAGGAGGATGCTGAAAGGGCATCCGGTTACCCGGATGGGCGAAACTTAATGCCGGAGCATATATTTTGCAATTCGCCCCCGATTGGGTAATAATGAAATAGTTCCGTTGATTCGGAAAGATTATGAAGCGCCTGGCCATTCTGGGTTCCACCGGCTCCATCGGCCAAAGCACCCTATCGGTGGTGACCGAACATACTGAAGAATTTCGGGTGGTGGCTCTGGCCGCCGGCCAAAACGTGGAGCTGCTGGCCGAGCAGATCCGTCGCTTTCGCCCGGTGGTGGTATCGGTCAAGGACCAGACCGCGGCTGCCAGGCTGAAGGCCGTCATAAATGCGGGAAACGGCCCGGAAATCCTCTGGGGGCCGGAGGGCGCCCGAGCGGTGGCCTCCCTGCCGGAAGCGGATCTGGTGCTGTCCGCCATGGTGGGCGCGGTGGGCCTGGAGCCCACTCTGGCTGCCATTGAAGCCGGCAAAACCGTGGCCTTGGCCAACAAGGAAACCCTAGTGGCCGCCGGCCCCCTGGTGATGGAGCGGGTGCAGGCCAAAGGCGTGGCCCTGATTCCGGTGGACAGTGAACACAGCGCCATTTTTCAGGCCCTCCAGGGCCAGCGGCGGGAAGACGTCAAAAAACTGTGGCTTACCGCTTCGGGTGGCCCTTTCCGGTCCTGGCCGCTGCCTAAGCTGAAAACAGTGACCCCCGCCCAGGCCCTCAAACACCCCAACTGGGCCATGGGGGCCAAAATCACGGTTGATTCGGCCACCATGATGAACAAGGCCCTGGAGGTCATTGAGGCCAGCGTGCTGTTCGGCCTGCCAGCGGACAACATTGAGATTTATATCCATCCCCAGAGCATCATCCATTCCCTGGTGGAATTTGTCGACGGCTCCTGGCTGGCCCAACTGGGGGTGCCGGACATGCGCCTGCCCATCGCCTACGCCCTGACTTATCCCCGGCGGCTGCCCCTGAACTGCCACCCCCTGGATCTGGGCCAGATTGCCCAGCTTACTTTTGAACCCCCGGATTTTGACCGGTTTCCCTCCCTGCGGCTGGGCTATGAGGCGGCCCGCATCGGGGGCACCATGCCCGCAGTGCTGAACGCCGCCAACGAAGTGGCGGTGGCCGCCTTCCTGGATCACCGCCTGGACTTTCTGGGCATCTCTCGGCTGGTGCAGGAAACCATGGCCGCCCATCAGGCCGAGCCCCTGGCCAGCCTGGAACAGGTCCTGGCCGTCAACCGGTGGGCCCGAAAACATGCTGCCGCCCTGCTGGCAGAGCGTTTTGCAGTATAACTGCTTCCTTGATGCCCTTGGCTAACCTCTCTTAACTTAGGAGAAACCCTGCGTCCATGACCACCATCATCGCCACCATCGTTGTCCTCGGCATCCTGGTTTTTGTGCACGAGTTCGGCCACTTCCTGCTGGCCAAACTTCTCGGCGTGAGAGTGGAGACCTTTTCCTTGGGCTTTCCGCCCAAACTGCTTGGCAAGAAAATCGGGGAGACCGAATACCGCCTGTCCGTCATCCCCCTGGGGGGCTATGTCAAGCTGTTGGGGGAAAATCCTGAAGATGAGGTGCCTCCCGAGCTCCAGGACCGCGCCTTTTCCCATCATCCTTTGTGGCACCGGACCCTGATTGTCCTGGCCGGCCCCGGGTTCAATCTCCTGTTTTGCGTGGTAGCCCTGTTTTTCCTGTTCAGTCTATGGGGCATTCCCTATCTCACCACCAAAATCGGCTCGGTGAAGGCGGATTCTCCCGCGGCCCACGCGGGCCTGCAGGTGGGCGACCAGGTGCTGGCGGTGGATGGCCAGCCGGTGGCCCGCTGGGAAGACTTGGCTGCCCGCATCCGGCGCCACGGGGAGCAGCCGCTGGTGCTCACTGTCAGGCGCCAGGGGCAAATCCTGAAAATCACTCTTACCCCCAAGCGCATGGAAGCCACCAATATCTTCGGCCAGAAGGTGAGCGCGGTACTAATCGGGGTAGCCTCTTCGGAAAAACTGGGAATGGAGCAGGTGGGCTTCCTGGGAGCCGCGGCCGAAAGCTTCTCCTACACCTATCGCATCCTGGCCCTTACGGTGGTCAGCATCTACAAGCTCATCGTCCAGGAAATCCCGGTGAACACCCTGGGAGGGCCCATTCTCATCGCCCAGGTGGCCGGCCAGCAGGCCGAACAGGGGTTGCGCTACCTGATTCATTTCATGGCCATTCTGAGCGTCAACCTGGCCCTTCTGAACCTGCTGCCCATCCCCATCCTGGACGGCGGCCACCTGCTGTTCATTTTCTGGGAGGCGGTCCGGGGCAAACCCATGGCCGTGAGGCACCGGGAAATGGCCCAGGCCATGGGTCTGATGCTTATTTTGGCCCTGATGGTGCTGGTGTTCTATCAGGACATCCGGCGGCTGTTCGCACCCCATCAGTGAGTTATTTAGTCGCCAGCAACCAGTGATCCGTAACGTGCAAGGGGATAATTTCCTGGACTTCCCGTCCTTGCGGTCGGGGAAGGTAATATAAGACGACAACGTGAATATTTTTGCCCTCTGCGAATTGAATCAGCATATCGCGTTTTTGGTTTTC
>JAFDHU010000206.1 GCA_019308625.1 Deltaproteobacteria bacterium | reverse complement strand
AGGCATGGGAAAAGCCCTGCCGCCCCTGGCACGACTGCCCTAACAGGGAGGCTTTCAGAACTGCGGCATTTTTTAATTAAGGAAAACTCACCAAGGTGCCGAAGGGTTAAGCAACCAAGATCCCACTCCGGAGATCCGGTATGAATATCTTGCTATTGTGTGAGGCCTTGGCCCAAAAAGTCGTGGAACAGATGGACATCCCACAGCCAGCGGAAGTGGATTTTGCTTCCCAGCCGGGGTTTGACGCTTTGATGGACAGCCTGGAGGTGGAGCCGGAGGAAATCAACGAACTGCTGGAGGTCACCCGGCAAGGTTCGCCTTAAGTGTCTCCTCCGTCGTCTGGCACGCCTTCTGCGTCCGCTTCTTTCAGATTCGCCCCCGCCCTTCTGAGTCAACTTTTCCCAGGCAAGCAAGTAAGGAACGGGTGGTCTGACGGCTTAAACGCCTGAGGAACGACATTGGTACAACCACCCGGCGTGCCGCGTCATTGATCAATAATCCAGATTGAGTTGAGGGTTCCAAAAAGATAACGCCGAACCCTTGGGGGAGGTAAGAGTCCGGCGTTGGAGGGGGTTTATTGAAGATGGGAATGAAGTTGGTTAATATATAACAATCAGGGAAACCCCTGTCAAGAGCTTTAAGTGATTTTTTGTGCCGGTTCTAACAATTCCGCCGGCTCAAAGTAAGGAGGACGGTTTATGCGGCCTGGACGCCCAGTTTGGTGTGGCTTGCTCCTGGCGACGGCCCTGCTCTTGATGGGGGCAGCGCCCGACCAACCCTTCTTCTACGATCATACCTTCGCCCCGGGCACGGAACCGGACGGCTTTGACGGCCTCAGGTGGGGGACTGACAGTGCCACCGCAGTGTCGGGGAAGAACTTAATGCCGGTGACCCAAATCGGCCTCTCCACCTATTACCGAAAGGACCCGGCAGGCCTGAAATTCGGTCTGGCCCGCCCCCAAGAAGTCATTTATGAATTTTGGAAGGGCAAATTCGCCGGGGTGGTCATTCGCACCAAGGGTTTTTCCAACTACCGGTTTCTCCGGGAATACTGCTTCCGGCGCTTCGGGCCCGGCTCCCGGACGCCGGCCGGCGAAAAGATGGATGTCCAGGACTTTTTCTGGAACGGCTATCAAACCCGGGTGCGTCTGACTTACAACGAGCGCTACCAGTTGGGCGAGCTGAGGCTGACGTCCATCAAAATGGAAAATCAGCGGGCCGCGTTCCACCGTTTGAAGGACAAAAAACCGGAAAGCCTCCCGGGCGCGGCCGGAAAAGCCCGGTAGCGGCAAACCCGGATGCCGGTCCTTCCTCCTTCCGGCCGGCTGTTTGGCAACCTGCCGGCCCTCTGCGAGCCCCTGTGGCGTCTCTCCCTCAGAACTCCCGCCCCGCCAAGGTCCCGGCCTGAAGGTTCAGCGGGCGCTCCCCGAGTGACTGCCGGAGCCCTGGTCACAGGGAGCCGGTGAACCGCGGCTGGCGCTTCTCCAGGAAGGCCAAGGCCCCTTCCCGGGCATCGGGGCTGGCCAGACAAACGGCAAACGCGTCAATTTCCATGGCCAAGGCGCTGGCCAAATCCACCTCATAGCCCCGGTTGATCACCTGTTTGACAGCCCGCAGGGCCACTCGCCCTTTCTCAGCCAGGGAACGGGCGGTTTTGAGGCATTCCTCCAGCAGGACTCCGGTGGGAAAGACCCGGGCCGCCAAGCCGATGGCTTTGGCCTCCGCCGCGTCCAGGAGCCGCCCGGTGAGACAGAGCTCTTTGGCCAGCCCCTTGCCCACCAGGCGGGCCAGCCGCTGGGTGCCCCCCACACAGGGGATGATGCCCAGGTTGATTTCCGGCTGGCCGAAGCAGGCCTCTTCCGAAGCATAAATGAAGTCGCAGGCCAACGCCACCTCCAGGCCGCCGCCCAGGGCATAGCCGTTGACCGCGGCGATTACCGGGATGTCCAGGTGCTCCAGCCGGGAGACCAGCGCTTGGGCGTGCTCGGCGAACCGCTTGCCCGTTAAGGGATCCAAGTCCACAAACAGGCTGATGTCGGCCCCGGCGATGAAGGCCCGCCCCCGGCCAGTGAGCACCAGTACCCGGAGCTGGGGGTCCCGGGCCACTTGGTCTAGGAGCTGCTCCAGTTCCATCAGCATCTCCCGGTTCAAAGCGTTCAGCTTCTCCGGCCGGTTGAAAGTAACCAGACCGACCCCTTCAGTTTTTTCAAACAGGACAGTAGGTGCCATAAAACCTCCGTGCTGGGATGACGGTGGACCCGCGTCCGGGGCTCCGGACCCTCGCGCCCCAGGTGGCTCAAAGCTCGCAGCCCCAAGGGACCCTGGGACGAATCCATGCCGGCCTCAGGCTAGGCATTAGTTTGGCAAAACTTCCGGGTAGTATAGTACTCCCGGAACATAAGAAAAAGCTGACCCCCCGGTCGCCCTGCTGCACCGGCCCTTTCTTCAGGTAGCGGAGACGGGGGAGCCTTAGAAGGGCGGTGCTGAGGACGGAACCCCATCGCCCCAGCCGAACTCTTCCAGGCTGCTTTCCTTCACGTGGGCCAGCACCGCCAGCTTCACCGCCTGAACTTTACGATACACCTCCTGGGGCTGCCGCAGCTTCCCGTCCACGGTGAGCAGGTCCCGCTCAATCTGAATGTCAAACAGGCGTTCGTTTTCCTCAAGATAGGGGAGGATGAGCTGCCAGTCGGCGTCAGTCAGTGGGGCGAACTCGCCGCCGTTCAACTGCTCCTCCACCACCCGGCGGTAGGGGTCCCGGATGTAGATGGCTCCGCCGGCGGCCAGGGAGAAGAGGTTAGAGCCGGGGTAGGGGGTGGGCTGGGGCTGAAGGCGCCCCTGCTGGTCAAACTCCAGGCCGTTGACGATGACAAAGCCGCCGCCGTTTAGGGGATCGCCGGCCATGAAGGATTCGGCCAGAAAGTCCAGGGCGGTGCCGTTGATGACCACCCGGGGGCGGCCCGCCGCGTTGATCAGGGGGCGGCCGGCGGCGTTACCCATGACATAGACCTCCCCGCCCTTGGCGCCGTACATGAAGGTTTGGCCCACGTCCCCAAAGACCACCAGCTTGCCCCGCTTCATGATTTGGCCCAATTGGTCCTGGCCGTTGCCGTGCACGTAGATTTCCATGCCGTCAATGCCGGAGGCCAGATAATCGCCGGAGCTGCCGTAGACATCCAGGCGGACGCCGTCGGTGCCCAGGCCGAAGCCGCAGCCGGTGAAGCGCTGGCCCCGATAGCCGTAGGCAATGAAGCGCCGCCAGCCCAACTGGTAGGCCCGGCACAGGAAGCGGGCGTCGCAGTCTTCGCCCTCCGGTGGGAAGGCGGAGACGTCCACGATCAGGACCGCGTCGGGCTGGGACGGTTCGGTCAGGCGGCCCCGGGTCTCCCAGTCCACTTGGCGGTAGCGGCTTTGGTGGCGC
>JAFDHU010000205.1 GCA_019308625.1 Deltaproteobacteria bacterium | reverse complement strand
GGTCTGGACACCACTTTGGTGGCCGGCATGTTCTTCCAGGTACTGGTGGAGGCGGAGCATCTGCCGGCCAGCACCGCCGAACGGGTGTCTTTTGTCCGCAAACAGGCCAAAAATTATCTGGTAAACCGGCTGGCCGGGCAGATTTCCTTATCCCAGTTTTTCCGTCTGCTCAATCTCATTGATGAACAGGTGCAGGCCTATTTTGCCCACCTGCGAAGCGGCTGGCTCAGCCCGGCCAAGGCCTCACCGCCGGGGCCGCCACCGCCTGTCACTCCCCGCAACCTTAAGCTGGAAGCCCTGCGCCGAGAGCTGGCCCGGCTGCCCATGGAGTCCACCGGACGCCGGAAGCTGACCCAGGATAAGCTGCTGGAATTCCTACGACATACCAACGGCAATTGGTTCAAGCTGCTGGACTTGGAGCAATATTTCCAGGTGAACAAGAAGACTGCCTGGGCCTGCCTCAACCAGTTGCTGGAGCACGGCATCCTCACCCATAACGGGAAGAAGGCCAACAAGGTCCGCTACATCCTGGCCGATCGTTTCCGCTTGGCGGAGCCGGCCCCGCTGGACCTCTGAGGGAAAAACAGCCTGTCCAAGCCATCTCACAGCCGCATCGGCCCCGCCCAGCCGGTGCCTGTCCCTCTCTCCCCGACTGGCCGCAGCTATCCGTAATTTGCCAAGCCGGCCCTTGCGGCGGGCCTACCGAGAAATCCTCCTCCCCCCTGAGCTTAGTTCCCACTCCGGTATTTCGCTCTAAAAACCCGCTGAGGGAAGTTTATCTCTTTGAAGCCCCAAGGTATGAGTCTGTTTTTTTCAGGGCAAACTTGTGTAAAATAAAAGATTGACGAAGCGGAAAGTCAGGAGCGAGCCGGTCAGGACAGACCGGGGTGCAAACGGAAAACCATGAAAAACCTACGCCAAACCGGAAAATTCTCGCCTTGAATATCTTCTCCTGCCAAGACGATTTTAAATTTACAGGCTTAGGGCATCGGTGAGGCATGGCCCCTGACAGGATTTTCATTCGCGGCGCTCGGGAGCACAATCTGCAGAATGTGGACCTGGAGCTGCCACGCCAGCAGTTTATCGTCATCACCGGCGTCTCGGGGTCGGGGAAATCCACCCTGGCCTTTGACATTCTCTACGCCGAGGGCCAGCGGCGGTACGTGGAGAGCCTGTCGGCCTACGCCCGGCAATTCCTAGAGCTCATGGACAAGCCGGACGTGGAATACATTGAGGGCCTGTCCCCGGCCATCGCCATCGAGCAGCGCAGCGCCTCCAAGAACCCCCGCTCCACCGTGGGCACGGCCACAGAAATCTATGACTATCTGCGGGTGCTCTTTGCCCGGGTGGGCACGCCTCACTGCTACCAGTGCGGCCGCCCCATCGCTTCCCTGTCGGTGCCCCAGATGGTGGACCAGCTCCTGGAGCTGCCCTTGGGGACCCGCATTATGGTGCTGGCCCCGGTGGTGGTGAACCGCAAGGGCGAGCACCAGAAGCTGCTGGAGCGGCTCCGGCGGGAAGGCTACAGCCGCATCCGTCTGAACGGCGAGATGGTGGAGCTGGAAGAGCTTCCCCTCTTAGACAAAAACAAGCGCCACACCATTGAGGCGGTGGTGGACCGCCTGGTAATCAAGGAGGACCTGGCCGCCCGCCTCACCGACTCCCTGGAGCTGGCCCTGAAGCTGGCCGACGGGGAAGTCAGGGTGGCCGTGGCCGGCGGCGAGGAGCTGCTCTTCAGCGAGAAGTTCGCCTGCGACGTCTGCGGGGTGAGCCTGCCGGAAATCACCCCCCAGCTCTTTTCCTTCAACAGCCCCCAGGGGGCCTGTCCGGCCTGCTCCGGGCTCGGCACCCGGCTGGTCATTGACCCGGAGCTGGTGGTGCCCAATCCCGACCTTTCCCTGCGGGAAGGGGCGGTGCGCCCCTGGGCCCGGCACCACTCCATGCGGCACATGCAGATGCTGGAGGCCCTGGAGAAACATTTCCGGTTCTCCAGCCGCACGCCCTTCCGGGAGCTGGATGAAGGGGTAAAACAGGCTCTGCTGTATGGCTCCGATCAGGTTCCGGTGGAATTCTTCTACGAACACGGCGGCCGCCGCATTTTTGCCCCCCGGCCCTTCCCCGGCATCATCCCCATGCTGGAGGAGCGTTACAACGGCACGGACTCCTGGGTGGTGCGGGAGGAAATCCGGCAGTATATGAGGGTGAAGCCCTGTCCCACCTGCCAGGGGGCCCGGCTGCGACGGGAAGCCCTGGCGGTGAAAATCGGGGGCCTCAACATCAGCCAGGTCACGGAGTTGAGCGTGGCCCAGGCCCTGGAGTGGTTCCGGAGCCTGAAGCTCTCCCCCCGCCAAGCGGAGATCGCCCGCCGGGTGCTCAAGGAAATCACCGAGCGCCTGAGCTTTCTGGTGGAAGTGGGGCTGGACTATCTCACCCTCAACCGGACCACTGGCACCCTGGCCGGGGGCGAGGCCCAGCGCATCCGGCTGGCCACCCAGATCGGCTCCAAGCTCTCCGGTGTGCTCTATATCCTGGATGAGCCCACCATCGGCCTGCATCCCCGGGACACTGCCCGGCTGCTCACCACCTTAAAGGTGCTGCGCGACCTGGGCAACACGGTGATTGTAGTGGAGCACGATCCGGAGACCATTCGGCAGGCGGACTTTGTGGTAGACATGGGCCCGGGCGCCGGCCGGGAGGGCGGTCGGGTGGTGTTCGTCGGCCCGCCCCGGGAGCTTCTCGGCTCCGACACCCTTACCGGCCTGTATCTCTCCGGCCGTCGGGAGATCCCTCTGCCCCGGCAGCGCCGCACCCCCAAGGGTTTTTTGCGGCTGGAGGGGGCCTGCGGCCATAATCTCAAAAACCTGACAGTGGATATTCCCCTGGGGGTGCTCACCTGCGTCACCGGGGTGTCCGGCTCCGGCAAAAGCACTCTGGTCATGGACACCTTATATCCGGCCCTGCGCCAGAAGCTGTACCGGGCCCGAATCACCGCGGCGCCCCACGCCGGGCTCCGGGGGGCCGAGCAGTTGGACAAGGTGATCAACATTGACCAGAGTCCCATCGGCCGGACGCCGCGTTCCAATCCGGCCACCTACTCCGGAGTCTTCACCTTCATCCGGGAGCTGTTCTCCCAGGTGCCGGAGGCCCGGCTCCGAGGCTACAAGCCCGGCCGTTTCAGCTTCAACGTCAAGGGCGGCCGCTGTGAGGCCTGCCGGGGCGAAGGCATCAACAAGATTGAAATGCATTTTTTGCCGGATGTGTATGTGCGCTGCGAGGTGTGCCGGGGTCTGCGCTACAACCCGGCCACTTTGGAGATCCGCTACAAAGGGTACACCATCTCCGAAGTGCTGGAAATGACCGTGGACCAAGCCCTGGAGGTCTTCGGGCCGGTGCCGGCCTTGCGGGAGCGCCTGCAAACCCTGAGGGATGTGGG
>JAFDHU010000204.1 GCA_019308625.1 Deltaproteobacteria bacterium | reverse complement strand
CCCAGGAGCAGGAGGAACCTTCCTCCGCAGCCGCCAATTGACTCCTCTCACTGCCTCTATCTGCCTTGACACCCGAAACAGACTCGGATATGCAGGGATGAGACTCCGATTGGGCCCGGACTGACCCGTAGCCGCAAGCCGGAGTAGAAATCTTGCCGGAACCCGCGCTCTCTGACAAGCCCAGGTTATCGTGATGGCTGAACCCAAAGCCAAGCGGGCGCCCAGCGCCCGGGAGCTGGCAGTCAGGATTCTGGCCGGCGCCGAAGCCAAGAAAAACACCGTGGAGGAGCTCATGGCCCAGGCCCTGAAGCGCCATCCCGGGCTGCCCCGGGTGGAGCGGGCCTTCCTGCTGGAGCTGGTGCAGGGCGTCAAGCGCTGGCAAATCCGGCTGGATTACTTCATCTCCCGCATCTCCCGTCTGCCGCTGGAAAAACTGCCTCCCCTGGCCCTCATCATCCTGCGGGTGGGGGCCTACCAGCTCCTCTTTCTGGACAAGGTCCCGAACCATGCCGCGGTGAAAGAGATGGTGGAACTGGCCAAGGCCAGGCACCTGCCCCGCCGGCACGTGGGCTTCATCAACGCGGTGCTCCGGCGCCTGGCGGAAGAGGGGCCGGCGCCCCTGCCGCCGCTGAACGAAGAACCGGTGCGAGGTCTGAGCCTGGCCACCGCCCACCCCCCCTGGCTGGTCAAGCGCTGGCTTAAACGCTACGGCCCCAAGGAAACCCTGGCTCGCCTGACGGCCAACAACACCATCCCCCCCCTGACCATCCGGGTCAACACCCTGAAGACCACCCCGGCCGCGCTGGCGGCCCGGCTCAGGGAAGAAGGGGTGGAGACCAAACCCTGCCCCTACTCCCCGGTGGGCCTGCACATAACCTCCCTGCAGACCCCGCCTCAGGACCTGGCCTCCTACCGGGAGGGCCTGTGGCTCTTCCAGGATGAGGCGGCCCAACTGGTATCTTACCTGGTTCCCCTGAGACCCGGGATGCGGGTCCTGGAAATCGGCGCTGGCCGGGGCGGCAAAACCACCCACCTGGCCGAACGGCTGGCCAACCGGGGCCTCATCGCCGCAGTGGACTACCACCGGCGGCGCCTGAAGGAACTCAGCCTCACCCTGAAACGCTGGGGGGTGACCGCGGCCTGGCCCTTGCGGGCCGATGCCTTCCGGCGACTGCCCTTCAAGGCAGGCAGCTTTGACGCCGTCATCATTGACGCCCCCTGCTCCGCCCTGGGCATCATCCGCCGCCATCCGGAAATCAAAACCAGACTGGAAGCCCGGGACCTGACCACCTTCCCGCCCCGCCAGCGGGCCATGCTGAGGGCGGCCGCGCCCCTGGTGCGCCCCGGCGGCCACCTCCTGTACATCACCTGCACCACCGAACCCGCGGAAAACGAAGCGGTGGTGGAAACCTTCCTCCAGGATCACCCCGGATTCCGCTTGGTGTTTGACCCCATGCTGCTGCCGCCCCGGGCCCGCCTCTTCGTGGTAAGCCCGGGCTACTTCAAAACCTCCCCGGCCGACCATAACCTGGACGCCTTCTTCGCCGCCCTGCTGGTGAAGGAGTAGGGAGCTGGGTGGGGGAGGGGGCTAAGGGGTACCACCCCTTACCCCCTCCCCCACACCCCCCACCCCAAACCCGTAGGCGGGTTGGGAGGGGGGCTTGGGGGGAGGGCATGGGCCTCAGGCCCCTGGCCCTCCCCCCAATTACTCCCGCATTCCCACGTAAACCATAGGAATCAGGGCCAGGGACAGGGTGCCGGAGATAATCAGGGGGAACTGGTAGCCCCAGGCTGCGCCCAAGGGGCCGTAGAGCATAGAGCCGCTGAAGGTTCCCAGGGTGCAGGTGAGGGCGATGAGGCCGGAGTTGCCCCCCACCCGGTCCACCTGGAAAAGCCGGGCGATGGTGGTGTAGGTGAGCATCATGATGAGGCCGTCGCCCACGCCGTGCACTGCCCGCCAGCCAAAGGACCAGGCAAGCGATGGGTAGGTCATGAAGATGTGGCCCAGACCCGAGGTGGCCAGGGCCAGAATCAGGAACTTTAGCGGCGGCCAGCGGCCGTCCCAAAACCGGCCGTACAGATAAGCGGTCAGGGCCACGATGGTAAATTCTCCGGCCATATACAGGCCGATGCCCATAGGGGTCAGGCCGAGGGTGGACTGCAGGAACAGCCCCAGGCTGGTGCCTTCCGCGCCCCAGTGCATGGTGAACAAAAACAGCCAGGTGGCGAAAAAGAGCACCGGTCGGGTGAGGAAATCCTCGCCGTACTGCCTGAGGGTGGTGCGCACCGCCCGGGTGGCGGGCAGGCGCAGGGTGGCGGCCAGCAGGAGGAGCAGGAACACCGCCCAGAACTCCAGGGTGGCGGGAAAGGTCAGGAAGGAGAGCAGGGCGCCGCCCGCCAGGATGCCCGTAGTCATGCCGCCCATGCGCCAGGCGTTGTAGTGGCCGAAGCGCAGGGCAGTGCTGCCGGGGTTGTCCTTAAACAGCATGATATCCAGGGACTGGCGGAAGAAGGCCAGGCTCAGCCCGAAGGCCCAAAACACCGCCAAAAAAGGCCAGAAGCTCCGGGCCTGGGAAAGCAACAGCAGGCTGGCGGCGGTTCCCAGCAGGCCCGCCCGGGTAAGGTAGCGGGCCGGATAGCGGTCGCCCGTCACCCCCACCGGAAAGGCCGCCAGAAGCGAGTTGAGGCTGAGGATGCCGTACAGCAGCCCGATCTGGCTGCCGCTGAAATGCAAACCACCCTTCAGATATAGAGGGAGGAAGAAATACAGGCAGGAGATGATGGCCGAATAGGCGCCGATAAAAAAATAAAGCACAAAGATGCCGACTGGCTAAATCACCGACTGGTTCAGACGCACTTCCATGGCCCGGGCCGGACACACTGAGCAACACAACTCACAGGCGCTACATTTGCTGGCGTCAAAGCCCACCGCCATTTCCGGCCGCTGGATGTACAAGGCCCCGGTGGGGCAGATAGCCGTGCAAGTGCCGCACTGATAGCAACGCTCTTCGTTGCGCCGCACTTCATGGGCCACCCGCTGCACCTTGACTCCCGAATCCCGCAGGTACTTGATGCCCTTGCGAAAGTTCTTGGGATGGCCCCTCAGCTCCATGACGATGAGCCCCTCCTTCCGGGGGTAAATGGTAGCCTTCAGCAGATTGAATTCCAGGTCATAGTCCTTGACCAGCCGGTAGATGATGGGCTTGTCCACCACTTCCCTGGAAAACCGCAGCACCAGCATTTCCGCATGCATGATTACCCTCGTCCTAAAACTGCATGTTTGAGATTAAATATACCTGAAAAGAGGCAAAAGGGCACGGCCGACCCCGTCTCTCTGAAAACTGAAAACTGGTAACTCTCTCAACTTAAATCAGGTCGCCGAAGCGTCGTTGCCAAGCAGCTTGCAGGTCCTCCAGGGCTGCCTTCATCAGGGTACGGCCCTG
>JAFDHU010000203.1 GCA_019308625.1 Deltaproteobacteria bacterium | reverse complement strand
TTGCGCACCCAGCCGGCGAGCCGGTGGGCCCGGGCCAGGCGCCAGACAAAGGGGCGGAAGCCCACGCCCTGAACCAGGCCGGTTACGTGCACCCGCTTCCGGGCGGTGGCTACTGCGGCTGACGGAATTTTCGGCGGCAAATGGGAAATGCCTTACAGTGGTTGAAGTTATTGCTTATTTCTTTAACATAATTATGTTCAGAAGAAACCAATTAAAAAATAATTTGCTGGCCCAATTTGTCAGGCTGGGAAACTCGGAATTTTATTTTAGTTAAGATTATTTTAGTTAAGATCCAGAAAATGCTGAAAAGACTGAACCCGGCGGCTTCGTCCTGTCCATGCCCGCCTCACCCGCCGTCCTTCAGCTCTTTCGGAACAGAATCTGGGCGATGTCCACTTCGTGTCTGGCCGCGGAGCTCATGCAGTCCAGGATGGACAAAAACAGGGGCGCGGCCTGCGGCAGGCAGAGGCCCTCCACCAGCCGCTCTTCGTGCTCGGTGGCAAAATCTATGCAGTTCTGGACCATTTTCTGGCCCTCGTCCAACACGTACTGTTTGAGTACGGCGTTGTCGGTCTCCAAACTGTCCAGGACCGAGCGCAGAATCCCCGCTTGGCGGTCAAACAGTTGGTTGGTCTGGGACACCGCCTTTTCGGAGAACAGCACGCCGTCCCTGATTTTCTTTTCAATGGGGTCGGCCAGGCCCCCCAGCCGCTCGGCGATGAGCTGCAGGTGGGTCAGGATGCTTTGACTTTTGAGGATCTCCGTCCGCTCGGTGGGAGTTTTCTTGGTCGTGGTTCCTTCAAGTTTTTTGATGGCCTGGGCAACTTCCGGCAGGATCTCCCGGTGGATGCCTCTGAGCTGCTCCAGATCTTTGCGGCTGTGACGGTTGAAGGCGTTCCGCGCCGCGCCCACCATGTCCTCCAGCTTTTTGCACACAGGGGTTATCAGCTCCTTGCCAGCAACGGTAGCCATGGCTGAGCTCCTTTTCGTGGGGATTCTCTTTCATCTAACAATATGAGGTGGATACCGGTGTGAATCAAGGAGAGGCGGCAGATTTTATTGGGCGGTCAGCCTGGGAGGCCGGGGTTGCAGCGGGCACTGTGGTTACAGGAAAACCCCTCGTGCCGCTTGCCGAGAAGTGGGGCGGTTCCGCCAGACCGGAGGGGGCGATGTGGCCGCCCCCACCTTGGCGGTATGGCTAAAATTCAAGCTTTTTGAACCTTTCGGCCCGGACCAGCTCCTCGCCGGTGGGCGGGGTGGCCGGGGCCAGGGCCTGCACTTTGGCCAGCCGCTCCTGGGTGGGCGGATGAGTCCGGTAAATCCCGCCGGCGCCCTCTTTGCCCTGCATCTTCATCAGCACCGCAGCCAGGGCTCCGGGATTGTAGCCCGCCTTGCGCAGAATATTGATGGCCTCCCGGTCGGCCTTCTCCTCCGCGCTGCGGCTGTAGCCGTTCACCACGATGGTCTTGAAGACGTCCTCCACCGAGTCTTCAAACAAAGACACGAGTTGGCCGGCCGGGCCGCCATACTGTCTGGCGGCTTCGCTGCCCAGGGTGGTGAGCACCTCGGTCCAGCGGGCTTGGCTGATGGAATTGATGCCGTCCTTGTGGACGATATGGGCCACCTCATGGGCCAGCACCGCGGCCAGTTGATCTTCATTGTCGCAAAGTTTCAGGAGGCCCCGGGTGATCAGGATAGTGCCCCCGGGGCAGGCAAAGGCGTTGGGCTCCTCGGTGTCCAGCACGGCAAAGTGATAGCCCCGGTAGGTATGCGGCCGGGAGGACTTGCGGGCTAAAGTCAGCCCCACTTCGTTGACATACCGGGTGACTTCCGGATTCCGGTACAGGGGATATCGGGCCAGGATGCGGGCGCCCACAGCCCGACCTACGTAATATTCCTCGGAGTCGCTGATGGGGCGGGAAGCCCGCACCGCCTTGGCCCCGGTTTTGACGGCGATGTCCGCGGCTGGCTGGACGGCCGCAGGGAGAGGCACGGAAACACCAGCGCAACCCCCGAGAAGGAGGGCCGCCACCAAAAGAGCCGCTGCTCCCAAGACTGCCGGTCTCATGGATTCAGCCCCCCTTCCTGGATGAATTTCTC
Organism: Deltaproteobacteria bacterium; assembly: GCA_019308625.1. Taxonomy (GTDB): domain Bacteria; phylum Desulfobacterota; class Desulfobaccia; order Desulfobaccales; family 0-14-0-80-60-11; genus DTHB01. The sequence goes on along the minus strand of JAFDHU010000203.1, from coordinate 1,851 downwards.
CAGTTGGGCGGGGGCCACTCCGAAGCTTTCAATTTCGTCCATCTGGGCGTAATTGAGGCCTGGGTTTTTCTGCCGGTAGCCCGCCTCCACTTCCGGGGTGAAGCCCTTGCCGGCCAAGGCCACTTCTTCGCTTTTAGTCTCCGCCACCGGGCCGCCGAAAATCAGCCTGGACAGATCCACCTTGGCGGGCGCGGCCTCCGGCACCGCCTGCCGGTGGAGCCAGCCCACAGTGCCCTGGTAGTCCACCTTGTACCACTCCCCCTCCTGCCGGATGAGGGTCACCTTGGCCCCCTGGGGCACCGTTTTCAAGGGGGAGCTGGCAAAGGAGGGCTCCTGATAAAGCTGCTGGTTGGGCCGGCTGACCGTAAGGCTCCTGGCCCAGCCCGGACCTGCCGCCAGGAGCAGCAGGGCCAGCGCAGCCGCCAGCAGCGCTGGTTTTCCACAGAATCGCCAAAATCCGGCTTTCACGCAGCCTCCTTTACTTGCAGAGTCTCGTCCTCAAGCAGATGAAACTGAAAATTTACCTGCAGAATAGAGGATTTTGCCAATTTCTTCAATATAAACCTGAAGCAGAGTTGTGGCGCCTTGGGAAGGGGGAATCCCGGGGTTTATTTCTGTTCCGGCCGGAAAACCGCATCCCATTCCGGCGGGGGCGGGGCTTCCAGCCCCTGGCGGCAGCGCTCCAGGAACACTTGGGCTGGAGCTCCTTCGGGCCAATGTTCCATAGCCCGACGGAAATGGTGAGCTGCGGCCTCAAACTGCCGTTGGCGGTACATCTCCAGGCCCGCCTGAAACTCCCGTCGGGCCGCCTGCTGGGCCGGGGTGAGCCCCCCAGACAAGGCCAGAACCGCATATACGGTCACCGGCTCCTCCCGCCCTTTGACCGCCACCTTATCCAGCTCCAGGAACTCCACTGCCTGGACGCAGGCCTTCACTGTGGCTTCGCTGGCCAGGATGGCGGTGCCGTAGAATTTGTTCAGGCCCTCCAGGCGGGAGGCCAGGTTGACGGTGTCGCCGATGACCGTGTAATCAAAGCGGCTCTGGGAGCCCAGGTTGCCCACAATGGCCTCGCCGGTGTGCAGGCCGATGCGCATGGACAGGGCCGGCAGCCTCCGGGCCTTAAGGTGCCGGTTGAGGTCGGCCAGGGCCGCCTGCTGCCGCAGGGCCGCCCGGCAGGCCCGCTCCGCCTGGTCCTCCTGGTCCAGCGGCGCGCCCCAGAAGGCCATAATGGCATCCCCCTCAAACTTGTCCACCGTGCCCATTTCCTCCAGGATGATTTCCGTCATCCGGGAAAGGTATTCATTCAGCACCGCCACCACGGCTTCCTCCAGGATGATTTCCGTCATCCGGGAAAGGTATTCATTCAGCACCGCCACCACGGCTTCGGGGTCCAAGCGCTCGCTCATGGTGGTGAAGCCAGCCAGATCGGAGAAAAACAGAGTGACCCGGCGGCGCTCCCCTCCCAGCTTCAGCTTTTCCGGATGGGCCAGCAGATGGTTGATTACGGCTTCAGACATGTAATGGGCGAACATGCGACGGATGGCCTGCTTTTGGCGGCCTTCGGTGGCATAGCTGTATACCGCAGTCAGGGCGAAGGCTCCGGCCAAGGCCACCCCGGGCAGCAGAGGATCCAGCCACCAGCTACAGCGAAACAGCCCGGCTGCCAAGCCGACATGGCTCACTCCCAACAATGCGAAAGCCAGCAGCGGGGGCCCTGCCCCGGAGGTGAAGAGCACCGCCAGGGACACGGCTGCGGCCAGGAGGCCGGTCCAGAGCCAGAGAAGCCAGTCAGGGGCGGGAACGAGAAAGTCGCCCTGCAAAAGATTGTCCAGCAGGGTGGCATGCAGCTCC
>JAFDHU010000202.1 GCA_019308625.1 Deltaproteobacteria bacterium | reverse complement strand
GCCGAAGCGTCGTTGCCAAGCAGCTTGCAGGTCCTCCAGGGCTGCCTTCATCAGGGTACGGCCCTGTCGCCGGATTACCAGGGTGCGGTCCGGGCGCACCTCCCCCAGGAGTTGAAGGGGCTGGTTCCGAAACAGGGCTTCCAGCCGCTCCCGGTGCTCCGGCGCCACACTTACCAGGAAGCGGCCGGGGGACTCCGAGTACAAGGCCGCGTGGGCCGGCGCTGCCGGGACGATGGCGCTCAGGTCCACTTCGGTGCACCCCCAAGCCGCCCCGGGTCAAGGTGCGGCAGGAGGCCAGCAGCTTTTCCCTTATGGCCTGCTCCAGGAGGCGGTAGAGCTCCAGAAACTCCGGCGGCCGCACCCGGGGCACGCTTAAGCCCACGTAGCCCAGAAGTTCATACAGCTCCGAGCCCCCCAGCTCCGGCCGGGTCTCGCCGAGGTTTCAGGTCCGGGGTCACCACTCGCTCCAGGTCAGGGACGAGGCTCGCCGCAGTGAAGAACAAGGTGGGCAGGCCGCTCACCCGGTGGGTTTCGCCGAAGGCCCCGGGGTGCACCCCGTCCACATACATGCTGTCCTTGCCGGAAAGCAGGGGTATGCGGTAGGCCTGGCACAGGTCCTTCAGGGCCCAGCAGGCCCGCACCAGTTGGGCCGCCTTGTACTTCCCGTCCGGGTTGTGCTCCGGGTGGTACTCGATGCTGGGCCAGCAGAAGTTGTCCACCCCGCCGATATGCTCAAGAGAAGCGCCCACCGCCAGGAGCCGCCGCACCGCCTCGTCCACGGTGACTGCCGCCATGTGGTAGGTGTCAATCCGGGAGTAGGCGGGATTCAGGGCCAGGCTCAGGGCCAGGCCGCGGCTGCCCTCCAAGCGGGGCCGCAGCACCGCGGCATCAGCCGGAATCTGGACCTCCCGGCCCACCAGGGGCTTGATGACGCTCAACCCTTGCACTTCGTGGTCGTACTGGCGGGTGATCCACTCCCGGGAGCACAGATTGGGTCTTTCCAGCAGGGCCAGAAGCAGGGCGCGGTGGTCCGCCGCCTCTCCCAGCACCGGCTCGGCCAAGCGGGCCTCCGGCGGCAGCCACTCGGCCTCAAACTCCCAGGGCGGAAAGGCCTCTTGCAATAGGGATAAGTCCATGTCGGCACACACCCGGTCCTCATAACTCACCCGCAGGAGCCCGGTGTCGGTGTAGCGGCCGATGACGCTCACCTCCACCTCATGCCTGGCGGCCAGCTCCTGGAAGCGGGTTTGGTTGTGGGGGCTGACGCCCACCACCATGCGCTCCTGGGATTCGGACACCCAGATTTCCCAGGGGTCCAGGCCGGCGTATTTCAGGGGCACCTTCTCCAGCCACACCTCCACGCCGCCGGCCATCTGGGCCGACTCCCCCAGGGCGGAGGACAGCCCGCCCCCGCCGCAGTCGGTGATGAAATTAATCAGTCCCAGGTCCCGGGCCTCCAGGAGAAAGTCGTGCATCTTTTTCTGGGTGTAGGGATCGCCGATCTGCACATGCCCCGCAGGGGTGCCCGGGGTGGCCACCTCCGAGGAGGCGGTGACCCCGTGGATACCGTCCTTGCCCACCCGGCCGCCGCACATGAAGATGAGGTCGCCGGGCCGGGCCTGCTTGTGAAACCCCGGCTCTCCCTGCAGGCTTTTGGGCATCAGGCCCACCGCGCCCACAAACACCAGGCATTTGCCCAGGAAGCTCTCGTCAAAATACAGGACCCCGGCCACCGTGGGGATGCCGCTTTTGTTGCCCCCGTCCTTCACCCCTTCCACCACGCCGTCCAGGAGCCGACGGGGATGCAGGCGGGGCCTTAAAGGCCCGGCATAGTCCCGGGGGCCCACGCAAAAGCCGTAAAGGCCGCCGATGAGCTTGGCGCCCCGGCCGGTGCCCAGGGGATCCCGGTACACCCCCACGATGCCGGTGAGGGAGCCGCCGTAAGCCTCCAGGTTGGAGGGGGAATTGTGCGTCTCCCCCTTGATGACATAGCAGAAGTCCTGGTCAAATTCGGCCACCCCGGCGTTGTCCCACAGCACCGACAGGACCCAGGGCTTTTCCCGGGCGAGCTCCAGGGTAGGGGCCTGGATGCAGGTCTTGAAAGGATTGTCCAGCAACACCTCCTCGCCGCTGAGCAGGTCCCGGTAGCGGAAGCGGCCCCGGAAGGTGTTGTGATTGCAGTGGTCGCTACGGGCCTGGGCCAGGTACTCCAGTTCCACGTCGGTGGGCGCCCCCAGCCCTGCCCGGGCCCGCCGGGCCCTGACCTCTGGCCGGGAGAAGTAGTCCAGGATGATGGGCATGTCCTGCTCCCGTAGGGCCAGGTGCCGGTGGTCGCTCAGCTCCTTCAGGGCCGCCACCGACGGCAGCTCCAGGGCCGCCACCGCGGGCTGGTGGGCCAGATGCACCTTGGGCAGGATGATTCCCACCCCGACCTCCGGGTCCCATTCCCCTCGGGCATACACCCGGTATTCCTGAATCAGGTCGTTGGCCAGGAGTTCTGCGGCCAGGCGGGTCAGGTCCGGCCGGGTCAGGTCCGGGGCGGTGAGGAGATACAGCTTGGAGGTGTACACCGCGGCCTCCGGCGGCAGGGGCCGCTTAAGATAGGCCTGGATGGCCTCCTTGGCCACCGCACCGGCGTTGTCCCGCACTCCGGGCCGGAAGCCCACCCAGATGGCCCAGTCAAAGTCCCGGGCCAGGGGCGCAAAACTGGAGACCTGGGTCACCGGGTTGGTGAACACCCCGGTGCGGATATCCTCCAGCTCCTGCGGGGTGAGGTCAAGGTCCAGCATCAGCAGGCGCAGGACCCTCACCCCGGCCAGATTCAGGCCGAAATACTCCTTGGCCCGGCGGGCCAAGCTCTCCCCTTCGGCATCCGGCAGCTCCGGACGCCAGCCGATTTCCAGACGTACCGCCATAACTCCTCTTCAGACCGGCAAAGAATTACGCGGCAGACCCGCCGGCTCCCGCTGCGGGTCAACTCAGGGTGACCAGGGAATTTTTAAACTCTATCGTTTGGGCTCAGGCGAAAGTTACTAAATGGACCCAGTTTTATAAGGGACTATATCCCAAAGACGGCCAGAGGAAAAGGGCAGGGGCGCAAAGATGGGGGCAGCAAGCGGAGAAAAGACGCCGGGACGCCGGGGCACCTTACGGGCGGCTGCTGCGGCCCTGGCAGTAAAAACCGGGCTTTGGAAGGGGGCAGGTGGCCATCGGGGCAAAGGAATTTGCCGCCGTTCAAAGAAATTCGTGGAGCTCCCGAAAACGGCGACGCGACCGGGAGGCATGACCCCTCGGCAAAAGTTATCGGATCAACTCCTCTGCCGGCCCGTAAAAATTGGTGGAGATCACCTCTCCCAGGTAAAGGACCGTGGCAAAGATGACCAGGAAAATGCCGGCCATCAGGAGGCCGTACTCCACGCTGGCGGCGCCGCTTTCAGACCACACGAACCGGGACCACTCCCTGGGCAGAATCATGGCAGAGCTTTCCTTGTTTTTTCTTTTTATCGGCTGAAGTGAACGGAGGCTTTAAGTTCGCAGGTCTGGGATTCAGTCAGGGGCTTCCTTTTTCAGGCGGGCCAGCAGGGCGCTGGTGGAGTAGCCGGGCACCAGGGGGATGACCCGAACCTGGCCGCCCCAGGACAGGACCGCCTCCCGGCCCACCACCTCCTCCAGGGCGTAGTCGCCGCCCTTGACCAGGACGTCAGGCCGGAGCTCGGAGATGATTTCCCGGGGGGTGTCTTCGGGGAAAAGGACCACCCGGTCCACGCAGGCCAAGGCGGCCAGCACCCGGGCCCGGTCGCCCTCCGGGTTGACGGGGCGCCCCGGGCCTTTGGCCAGCCGGCGCACCGAGGCGTCGGTGTTCACCGCCACAATAAGGGCGTCCCCCAGGGCCCGGGCCTGCTCCAGGTACTCCACGTGGCC
>JAFDHU010000201.1 GCA_019308625.1 Deltaproteobacteria bacterium | reverse complement strand
TGGCCCTGGCCCTGAAGCTTCTGCAGCAAACCCTGGATGAGCTGCGCCACAGTCTGCTGACTCTGCACCAGGACCTGGCCCGGGCCCGGGAGGCCAGGCGCCGGTCTGAGGCGGAGTCCCCGGCAGGCCAGGCCAAGCGCCTACCCAACGGTTCCTATCTTCATTGAGGGCCATGTGGTCCGCCGAATTATTTAACGGAGGGGCCTCCAGCCGGTCTAAATGTTTGAAATCCCGCGGCAGGCGTAGTATCTTTTATCCCAAATCACGGCCTCTCCCCTTTGCCCTTGGCCTTTCTTCCGGTGTGCCGCCCAGGCCCGACCTCACGGGGCGGGCCGGTGGTCTTACAGGGCAGGAGGGAAATCCTGACGCACCGAAGATAGGAGCGGTTTGGTTCCTGATCTGGATCGGCTTCGCATTGAACGGCCTCCCAAAGAGTTCGGCCCCGCCGCCCTGCGGCGCTGGCCGTGGGCCGCGGCTCTGGGTGCCCTGCTCCTGGCCGTCCTGACCGTTCTCTATCTTTGGGGCCCCCTGAAGCCCGCCCGGGAAGTAACCGTCACCGTAGTTTCCTATACCTATCCCTCCCAGGCCTATACCTTGCTGAACGCCAGCGGCTATGTGGTGCCCCAGCGCCAGGCCGCGGTGTCCTCCAAGAGCACCGGGCGCCTGGCCTATCTGGCGGTGGAGGAGGGCAGCCGGGTGAAAAAGGGCCAAATCATGGCCTCCCTGGAAAACGCCGACCTGGTGGCCCAGCGGGATCAGGCCGCGGCCCAGGTGCTGGAGGCCAAGGCCGCTCTGGCCAGCGCCCAGGCGGAGCTAACCGATGCCAAGCTGCAGTACGAACGCTTCCGGACTCTGGTGGAGCAGGACCTGGTAGCCCGCCAGGAGTTTGATTCCGCCAAGGCCCGCTATGAGAAGGCCCAGGCCCAGGTGGCCGATGCCAAGGCCCGCATCCGGTCTGCCCGGGCCGCCCTGGCCAACGCCGAGGCCGCCCTGGAGTACTCCTATATCCGCAGCCCCTTTGACGGGGTGGTGCTCACCAAAAACGCCGACGTGGGCGAGGTGGTGGCCCCCTTCGGCGCTGCAGTCAACGCCAGGGCCAGCGTGGTCACCATGGCCGATTTTGACTCCCTCATGGTGGAAGCCGACGTGGCCGAAGCCAACCTGGACAAGGTCCATGTGGGGCAGCCCTGCGAGATCGCCCTGGACGCCATCCCCGACCGCCGGTTCCGGGGGGAGGTGCATATGATTGTGCCCACCGCGGACCGGGCCAAGGCCACGGTGATGACCAAGGTAAAATTCCTGGAGCGGGACGACCGCATCCTGCCAGAGATGAGCGCCAAAGTGGCTTTTTTGTCCAGACCCCTGGAGAAAGGGGAAAGCCGGCCCCGCCTGGCTGTGTCCCGAGAGGCCTTGATCACCCGTCACGGCAAGACCGTGGCTTTCCGGGTCCGGGAAAATCGGGTGGAGGCCGTGGAAGTGACCACCGGCAAGAAAATGGGGGACTTGGTGGAAATCACCGCCGGGCTCAAGGAGGGGGACAAGGTGGTGTTTCAGCCCCCGGCCTCCCTGCGTTCCGGCGAACGGGTCAAAGTGAAGCTGGAGTGAGACCCGGGCTTCGCCCTCTCCCCGGCGAAGATGCTGGGTTTCCTGGCCTTGGGGACCCAAACGCTCTTCCGGATCCCGCTGCCCGATTTTCCAGTAAGATATCAGTAAGAAGGGAGACAGCCGTTATTTTTCCGCTGTCTTGCCGAAACCGGATATGAACGCTCCGCCGTCCGACAAGCTGCCTTTGGTGGAAATCTCCCACCTTTACAAATCCTACCGCCGGGGCTCCCAGGTGCTGCCGGTTCTGGAGGACATTTCCCTGAGCATCGGCGACGGCGAATTTCTGGCCCTGATGGGCCCTTCCGGCTCCGGCAAGACCACCCTGCTGAATCTCATTGCCGGTCTGGACCGTCCCGATGCCGGCCGCCTCACCGTGGGGGGCGTGGACTTAACCGGCCTCAGCGAAGCCCAACTGGCCGCTTGGCGGGCTCGGCACGTGGGCTTCGTGTTCCAGTTCTACCAGCTTATTCCGGTCCTCACCGCCTTTGAAAACGTGGAGCTGCCCTTGCTTCTCACCCCCTTGTCCCGCCCGGCGCGCCGGGAGCACGTGGAGCTGGCCCTGGAGCTGGTGGGCCTGAGCGACCGCCGCCACCATTACCCAGGGCAGCTTTCCGGTGGCCAGCAACAGCGAGTGGCCATCGCCCGGGCCCTGGTGACCGACCCCACCCTCATCGCCGCGGACGAGCCCACCGGGGACCTGGACCGAGACTCCGCCCGGGAAGTCCTGGATCTGCTCTCCCGTCTGAACGCCGAGTTCGGCAAGACCATCATCCTGGTGACCCACGACCCTGAGGCCGCCTCCCGGGCCCCCCGGCTCATCAAGCTCATCAAGGGGCAGCTCATTACTGATGAGCGCAACAGCCCCAGCCGCTAGGATGACCTGCTCCCAGGCTCCCTTTTGGCGGGAAATTTTTTCATGTCTGCCCGGGATTAAATCTCCCGCTTCCCTTGAAAATTCTCCAAAAGTGCTTATTTATTATTTTAAAAAAAACGCCTCGGATTCCGGAGCTGGTTTTCCTGAGGGACCCATGTCATCCCAAGCCGCCGTGAAATTGGGGAGGATTCGCCTGGCCTGCACCCAGAGCATTGTCCGCGGAGCTTTGGAGGCCGGGGTGTCGGTGGCCACTGCCTATCCCGGGGCCCCCATCTCCGAGCTGCAAGGCACTTTTGAGGAACTGGCCGGGAAATCCCCCCGTCTTTCCCCCTTCAGCCGGGCGGTGGGGGAAGTGCTGGACCGCCATAGTTACCGGCTGAAGGCTGTGTGGGGGGAGACCACCAACGAACCCAACGCTGCCGCCTTGGCCGTCGGCAGCGTCATGTGCAAAGGTGACCGCCGCCCCGTTGAATTTATTTCCCCAGAGGAATGGCAGCTCATCTGGGGGGATACCGCCTGGGGGCAGAAGGGGGAGCCGGGAGTCATTCCGGTAGGCCCCCGGGTGATGTGCTCCTTCAAGCATCTGGGGGGCGGCACCGCGGCCGACACGATCCGCACCCAGATGAACATCACCCCCTACACCGGGGGCCTGGCCTTCGTGTGCGGAGATGACCGCCAGGGCACCGCCTCCCAGACCATGCAGGACAACAAGGTCCTGTTCGCTTTTCACTACCGCATGCCCACCTTTGAGGTCCACTCGCCCCGCAATGCCCATCTGGTGGTCCGGCACGGCTATCGCCTCTTTGAAGAGTTGGGGGTGCCTTTCGCGGTCATTCTCAACTATGAGCTTTCCTACCGGGAGCAGGATGTGGAGGTGGACCTGCTCCTGGACCTGGCGACCAACCAGCGGCAGCCCGGCTTCTTCCGGGACCCCAAATACCTGGTGACCATCGGCCCCCACATCCGCCCCCGGGAGGAGCGCTTCTGGCACCAGGTCCTGCCC
>JAFDHU010000200.1 GCA_019308625.1 Deltaproteobacteria bacterium | reverse complement strand
GGCCCTGCCGGGGGGCAAAAAGATGGTCTTGAGCATCATTGACCGGCTGCCTTCCGGCCGACCCCTGCCGGGGGGCATCCGGCTGTGGCTGTTGGATACTCACCGGCTCAAAGAGGCCATTTGGGCCCGGATAGAGGCAGGGCAGTTTTTTCTACATCGGGAGACGGGGGAGGATTACGCCAAACAGCTGGCGGCGGAGGTCCTGGAGATGGACGCCCGGGGCCGGACCCGCTGGGTGGTGCAGGGCAATCAGCCCAATCATCTGTTGGATTGCGAGGTCTATGCCGCGGCCATGGCCGACCCGGAATGCTGGGGTGGGGTCATGGTGATGCGGCGCCCGGCGGCGGCAGTGGAGCAGGGTGTGGTGGAGGAGCCGGCGGCTGGTGGCGCCTGGCTGCGGCTGTCCCGTCGGGGCTGGCTGAACCGTTGAAGGAGGGGATATGAAAGGCTGGCTGCAACCCTGGAGAGTGGCAAAATATCTGGATTGTTCAAGGGAGCATGTATATCAGCTGGTAGCCCAGGGCAAATTGGAGGCCATTCGTCTGGGTCCGCGGGCTATCCGGATTTCTGAGGCTTCGCTGCAAGGATTCATAAACAAGATGAAGGTGGAAGCGGAGCGGGAAAAAAATTAGACGCAATTCATTTTTATCCAATGGAGTGGGATGGAGGCCAATGGAGCCTCTTTTTTTTTTTCTATATCGCTGCGGAATGATGAAGGCATGCCGCTGTACACCAAAGAGGAGATCAGGGCCAGAATTGAGGCGCTGGATGCCAAGATCGCCAAGGCGGAGGAAGCCCAGGCCTACACTTCCGGGGGCCCGGGCGACGGCATGCACCATCAGCGCGGGGATCTGCGGGCTATGTATGCCGAGCGGCAGTATTGGCTGCGGGAATATGAGCGCCTGGAGGCCCTGGAGCAGGGCGGGGCGGTGAACCTGGTGCGCTTCCGGAGGCCGCGATGAACCGCTTGGACCGGTTCATTGCCTGGCTGGCTCCGCGTTACGGTTTGAAGCGGCGGTTGGCCCGGCTGTCCATGGGACTGGTGGAGGCTTCCGCCGGCCGCTACCGGGGCGCGGAACAGAGCCGCCTGCGGGAAGACTGGTTGTCTGCGGTGCTGGGCGGGACGACGCCGCCGGTCTGGGAGCTGGACACTCTCCGAGCCCGCTCCCGGGACCTGAACCGCAATGACCCGGTGGCCTCCGGAGCCACGGAAACCCTGGTGCAGAACATCGCCGGCCAGGGGCTGCGGCCGCAGGCCCGGTTGCGGGCTGAAGCTTTGGGGCTCTCAGAGGAGGAAGCCCAGAAGCTGCGGCGTCGCCTGGAGGCTGTATTTGAGGCCTGGACGGCCCAGGCCGACGCCGGCGGGCGCTACGACTTTCAGGAAATCCAGTTCCTGGCCCTGCGCAAAATCATTGAGGACGGGGAGATTATCGCCGTCCCGGTGTTTCTGCGGGATTCCTGGCGGTTACTGGGCCGGGCGGTGGAGCTCATTGAGAGCGACCGTCTGGTAACTCCGCCGGGCAAAGACAACATCATCCAGGGAGTGGAGCTGGGGCCAGAAAGACGGGAACCGGTACGTTACTGGCTGCGCCGGGCGGCGGCGGTGCGGCGGGACTATGAATTGGAGCGCCAGGAATATATAGGGCTGCCGGCCCGGGACGCCCGGGGCCGGCCCATGGTGCTGCATGTATTTCCGGCCAGGCGGCCCGGCCAGGTGCGGGGCATCCCCTACTTCGCCCCGGTACTTTCTTACTTCAAGGACCTGGCGGACTATCTGGAAGCTGAGGTGGTGGCGGCCAGGGTGGCGGCCTGCCTGGCGGTGTTCATCACCAAAACCGACCCTCATCTGGAAGCGGTGGCCCAAACCAGCACGACAGAGACCGGCACTGGCCGGCGGGTGCAGGATATCCAGCCCGGCATGGTGAGCTATCTGAATCTGGGAGAGGACATCAAGGTGGTGGACCCCAAGCGGGGCGGAGAGACTTTCAACAGCTTCGTGGAGGGGCTGCTGCGGATCATCGGAGTGTCCCTGGGGCTGCCTTATGAGCTGCTGGTAAAGGACTTTTCCAAAACCAATTACTCCTCGGCCCGGGCAGCGCTGCTGGAGGGGCGGCGCCTGTTTCTGCAGTGGAGGAGTTGGTTTGCCCGGAAGTTCTGTCAGCCCCTGTGGGAGCTGGTGCTGGAGGAGGCCTGGCTACGGGGCCTCATCCCGGTGAAGGATTTTTATGAGAACCGGGCGGAGTACTGCCGGGCCCAATGGATCGGCGGCTCTTGGGGCTGGGTGGACCCGGTGAAGGAAGTGGAAGCCTCCAAGCGGGCTATTGACTATGGCCTGAGCACCTTGGCGGAGGAGGCTGCTGGCCAGGGACGGGATTGGGAGGAGGTTCTGGAGCAGCGCAAATGGGAGCAGGAGCGCATCGCTGAGCTGGGGCTCCGGATTCCTACCATAGGCGCCCCCAAGGCCGAGATCATGGAAGAGGAGTAGGAGGAAACATGCCGGCGTTCAGACCGCATCAGACGGCAACATCAGATGGCCCATGGGACGGCCCGGCCAACAAGGTCAGGGTCAGGAGCGGCGAAGACCGGACCTATTACGGCAAAATTTATGCCTGGTACGACCCAGAGGGTGATGAGGGGGTCAAGGAAACATACAAGTTTATCCATCATGAGGTGGGGGAGGATGGCCGGCCGGGGCCGGCCAATCTCACCGCCTGCAGCACCGGCATCGGCGTCCTGAACGGGGGCCGGGGGGGTACCACCATTCCGGCCGCGGACCGCAAGGGGGTGTGGGAGCATCTGGCCAAGCACCTCAAAGACGCCGGCAAAGAGGCTCCGCCCCTTAAGTCGGAAGAAAAGGAACAGCCGCTATGGCTGCGAAGTCTGCAGGACACGCCCTGGGCGCTGCTACCGGCCAAGCTGGAGGAAATCCAGCTGTTTGTGGAGCGCTATCTGCGAGAGGACAAGCCGCTGGCTGCAGCTTTATCGGAGAGGGGCCGGCGCCGGGAGCCGGAGGTCTACCAGGTGGTGGATGGAGTGGCCGTTCTGCAAGTTTACGGCATGCTGGGCAAGCGGATGAATCTGCTCATGGATTTCTCCGGTGGCACCAGTACGGAAATCCTGGCTCAGCAGTTGCGCCAGGCCCTGGATGACCCCAAGGTGGGGGCCGTGCTGTTAGACATTGAATCTCCCGGCGGCTCCGTGGACGGGGTCAAGGAGGTGGCCGACCTCATTTACAGCAGCCGGCAGGTCAAGCCCATAGTGGCCTTCGCCAATGACCTGATGGCCTCGGGGGCCTACTGGCTGGGTTCGGCGGCGGACCGAGTGGTGGCCACCGAGACCGGTTTCGTGGGGGCCATCGGGGTGGCCATGATGCACTACGATTATTCCGGCCGGGATGCCCAGCAGGGGGTGAAGCGCACGGCCATCTACGCCGGCAAATACAAACGGATAGCCAGTGATGAAAAACCGTTGTCAGAGGAAGGGGCCGCCTATCTCCAGGGTCTGGTGGATTATTTGTACGGCGTAT
>JAFDHU010000199.1 GCA_019308625.1 Deltaproteobacteria bacterium | reverse complement strand
CTGGTGCTGGACGCCGACCAGGTGCCGGAGCCGGACATCCTCGCCCGCATGGTGGGCTTCTTCCGCCTGCCGAAAGTGGCCTACGTGCAGTCCAAGCAGGCCTTCTGCCTGCCCCACGGCGACCCCTTCTACAACGGCGACGAAATTTTCTACGGCGTGGTGCAGTCCAGCAACGACTGCGTCAATGCTGTGATTTCCTGCGGCTCCGGGGTCGTCTACCGCCGCCAGGCCCTGGAGGAGATGGGCGGCTTCGCCACCTGGAACATCATTGAGGACTTCACCACCTCGTATGAGCTGCTGAGCCGGGGCTGGAAGGGCATTTATTTTCCTTATGCCCTGTCCCGAGGGCTGGCCCCGGCCACCCTGTCGGGGGTTTACCGCCAGCGCTTCCAGTGGTGTCTGGACACCATGCGCATCTTCTTCTGGGACAACCCCCTAAGGAAGAAGGGCCTGAACTTCTCCCAGAGGCTCCACTTCCTGATGATCATGGTGTGCTACCTGGTGAGCGGCCTGGTGTTTCCGGTGTTTTATCTGATTCCCCTTCTCACCTACTGGCAGGGCTATTCCTTTGTGCAGGGGCAGGAGTGGCAATATCTGGCGCTGCGCGGCGTCTATCTCCTGGCTACCATCCTGATGTTCCGTTACCTGTTTTGGGGGAAGAAGCCCGCCAAGCAGTTCAAGATGCTGTGCGGCCTTTTCCCGGTATTTCTGGCGGCCATCGGCGCCGCCCTTCTCTATCCCCCGGGGCGCAAGCCAGCCTACCGCATCAACAACGGCTCCCCTTTCAGCCGGTCCTGGCAGTGGTGGCATCTGGCCCCGCAGTTGTCCGTGGTGCTGCTGCATCTGGTGCTGCCTTTCCTTTCCCTGCACTTCGGCTGGGCGCCCTTGAAGCTCATTGTGTTCAACGCCCTGATTTCCGCCTTTGTTATCTGGGCCCTGTCTGATGTAGTGCTGGCGGGTCTGCGCAAACCCAGGTGGACGCCCGCCATGGACCCCAGGCAAGTGTATGGCGTCTAAAGCTCGCTGGCTGTCAATCCTGATCCCGGTGGTCTTTATCGGCCTTATTCTGTGGGCCGCCTGGCGCCAAGACCCGGATTTCTGGCGCTCTCCCACTTCCCTTTACGAATCCGCTCAGGAGGCCGAAGCCCGGGGCGAACTTGCCCAGGCCATCAGGCTGGCCGAAAAATCCTGGGCCCGGAACCCCCGCAACTCCGACTGCGGCACCTTCCTGGGCTGGCTTTATCTCAAGGCCGGAAATCCGCAAAAAGCCTTGAAGGTTCTAAGCCGGGTCTGGGACCGGGACCAGCAGGCCGTGGCCGCCCTCCAGGGACAGGCCCAGGCCCTGGTGCAGCTGGGAAGGCGGGAGGAAGCCTTGACACGGTTAAGTGAGGCTTTGCGAAGGCAGCCCGATAACCCTGAAATACTGCAAACCGCGGCGGAAATCGCCAGCCAACGCCAAGCCGACCGGGAGCTGGCGGCAAACTATTACCGGCGTCTGTACCGGCTGCGGCCTGATCCCGAGACCCGGCGGCACCTGATAGACCTGCTGGTCAGCCTCAACCGGTTTGAAGAGGCGGTGCCCCTGCAGGAGGAGGTGGTGGCCGAGGCCCCGGAGGATCAGGAGGCCCTGCACCGGCTGGCCCTGCTGCATTACTGGCGGCGGGATTATCAGGCAGCCGTGGGCATCTATCAGCGGCTGCTGGAGAAGGCCGGAGACAAAGCGGTCTTCCGGGAGGAGGCGGCCCAGGCGGCTGATGCCGCTCACAATCCGGATGAAGCTCTGAAACACTACCTGTGGCTTTATGCTCGGCATCAGGGCAAAAAGGAGTACGCCCTGAAGCTGGCCCGGCTGTGGGCCCAGAAAGGCAACCATGCCGAGGCCGCCGCGGTGTTGGCTCCCCTGATGCAGGACCAACCGGAGCCACAGGTGCGGCGCTGGTATGCCCTGGAAGTCCTGCTCAGCGGCGACTTTGACCAGGCCTTAAAGATTTACCGCGCCGCCTGGGAAGCAGGGGACACCCACCAGGAAACCATCGTCAATCTGGCCCGCCTCTACGGCCGCAGCCGGCAGTTTGCCAAGGCCGCGGCCATGTGGGATGAAGCCCGCAGACGGCAACTGGTGCAGGGGGAGTTGCGCTGGGAGGCGGCGCTGGCCTACTCCTACGCCCGGCGCTACCGGGAGGCGGTGGCCGTCCTCCAGCCGGTCAAGCGGGATAATCCCAAATATCCCCGCCTTCAGGCCTTCCTGGGGCAGTTGCACTTTTACCAGAAGCACTGGAAGCAGGCGGCCCACTATTTCAGGGCCTACCTGGAGAAGAATCCCGAAGACCTGGAGGTGCGGCGGCTCCTGGCCGAGGCCCTGGCCTTCGGAAAGGGCACCAAGGCCGAGGCCATTGAAGCCTATGATGAACTGCTCAAACGGGTGGATAACCCCAGCCTGCGGCTCCGCAAGGCGGCGCTGCTGCTGGAGGCCCGGCGCTGGGAGGAGGCCCGCCAGGAGCTCTCCCGGTGTCCGCCCCCTCGGGACCCGCAGCTCCTCAAAGAAAAGGCCCGCCTCTACCTCTGGCTGGGAGACCTGGAGGAATCCCTTCGGTGCTATGAGGATTATCTAACCAGGGAGCCGGGAGACCAGGACGCCCGGCTGGAGAAGGCCCGGGTCCTGACCTATCTGGGGCGCCATCAGGAGGCCCGCCAGGTGCTGCGCCGCCTGAGAAGGAACCTGACCGGCGCAGCCCCCGCCTCAGCCCAGGCCCGCTCGGTGTGGGCCGCCTCCATTGAAGCGGCCTTGGCCGGAAAAGACTGGCAGGAGGCCAACCGTCTGGCCTTGCAGCTCTACAGTTCCCAATTCCCGGAAAAGGGCCGTCCGGCCCGCAACTGGCGGGAGGCCCGCCTATGGCAGAAAGAAAGCAGGCTGCGCCGGCTGAACCGGATGGCCCGGCCCAGATGGGTAAAGGCAAGTTTTACTACTGAGAGGGGGAACCGGGCGGAGGAGATGCCGGCTTTGACCCTGGAGGAGCGCACCTGGGTGGCTCGGGCCTTAAGCCACCGCACTGAGCCGGAGTGCCTTAACCTGGCGGTGGACCTGCTGGTGGACAACCTGTGGGAGAACCGCTACCATCACCCCTCTCTCATCATTCTTTCCGCTATTTTGCCCCGCCTGCCCCGGTATCAGGATTTGTCTCGGTTGGTCTACCGGATTCCGGGCCTCAAGCCGGACAGCCCGGAATACGTGGCGTCTTTGGCCTTCTTCTCCCGCAACCTGGGCCGCCACGGAGGGAAGCTGGACTACCTGCTGCACGTGCTGAAAGAGTACCGCAACCATAAAAAGCCCACTAATCCGGGAGAGCTTCTGGCTTTGGCCGATCTGGCCATGGAGATGGGGGAGCGCCGCCTGGCCGAGGACTATTACCGCCGGGCCCTGCGCTTCAAACCTGAGGATGAGCGCCTGCGTCAACTGTTGTTGAGCTGTCAGCTTTCCCGCAAGGACTGGGGACAGGCCCTGGCATTGCTGCGCCGGGAGGGGCTGACC
>JAFDHU010000198.1 GCA_019308625.1 Deltaproteobacteria bacterium | reverse complement strand
AGCCAGCCCTCAAAATCGCCGTTGCCGAAAGCCAGGAGGTGCCCCACGTCCAGGCAGACCTGGAGGTTGTCCGCCTGGGCCCGGGAGATGACCTCCACAAAGAGCTCGCTTTCAGTCTCATAGACGTTTTCCAGCATCACGGCCACGCCCAAGGGAGCTGCCAGCTTGGCCAGCTCCCGGAAGGTGGCGGCGCAGCGGTTCAGCCAGTTTTCCAAGTCCCAGCGGTAGTGGCGGGCCTCGTAGCCCAGATGGCAGACCACCGCGGCCGGGCGGAAGACCCCCAGCCAGCGGAAGGCTTGACGCAGACGGGCCCGGCTGGCTCCCAGCACCAAGTCATCCAGGGACCCGGGGGCCAGGTCCTGGAAGGGGGCATGCAGGGTGATGCACCGGCCGGCCTGCTGAAAGGCCCGGGCAATGCGGCGAAAGGTGCGGGGCGGCTGGCGGCTTAAGCTGTCGGCGTCCAGGCCGATTTCCGGGTTCAGCCCTCTGGCCAAAAACAGGGACAGGTAGCCCTCCAGCAAAAAGGCGAAAGGGATGTTGACCTGAACCCGGGAGACCAGCAATTCCGGGGAAATCCCCATAATTATGACTCAGACATAATTTTTGTTATTTTGAGGGCTTAATAAGGCCGAAGTATCCAGACCCTTCGCCTGCGGCTCAGGGTGACCAGTGAATTAACTTTTTGCTCCTCATTAATTTAGTGGGATTCGGGATACTGCACCAGCTCCAGGAGCACTCCGAAGGTGGACTTGGGGTGGATGAAGGCCACCCGGGTGCCGTGGGCGCCCTCCCGGGGGGTTTCGTCAATGAGGCGGACGCCGGCGGCCTTCAGCTCCGCCACGGCCGCGTCAATGTCCTCCACTTCCAGGGCCAGGTGGTGAAAGCCTTCGCCCCGGTTCTCCAGAAACTTGGCCACCGGGCTGTCTGCGGCGGTGGGCAGCAGCAGCTCCAGACTGCTCTCCCCCACCTGGATGAAGCTCACCTTCACCTTCTGTTCGGCCACCACCTCCTCGCCTTTGGACTCCAGGTTGAGGTGGTCACAGTACAGTTTTTTGGCCGGGTCCAACTCCTTGACCGCCAAGCCCAGGTGCGCAATGCGCTTGATTTTCATGGAGACCCTCCCGTTTTCCGGCAAGGTGCCGGCGTCATTCTTTCTTGCTCAAAGCCTTAAGCATTATATATGATGGACTTGCAGGGGGGAAGCAGGAAAAAGCCGGGCGGCGGGGCGTTGCTGCCGCCGGGCCCTGCCGGCCTGCGTCAGGACAATTTTCCCGGGGCAAGATTATGGTGGCGGAACAGTTTCGTCAAGTGTGTCAGCGGATTGAAAGCTTGCGCCAGAGCATGATTGAGCTGCAGCGGGAGCTGGTGGCCCGGGTGGCGGTGGGGCCGGACCAGGGGGGCCCGGGAGATGGGGCCTCAAGGTGGACAACTTTCCCGCTCCGGATGAGCGGGTGGCGGGCGGCCAGCGCCCTAATCTGGTGGCCTGGCTGCCGGGTAAAAGCCAAAGGAAGGTCTGGGTTCTAAGTCACCTGGACGTGGTTCCCCCGGGGGACGAGAGCCTGTGGGACTCCGACCCCTACACCCTGCGGGTGGAAGGCGACCGCTTGTACGGCCGGGGCACCGAAGACGACCACCACGGCATCGTCATCTCTCTGATGGCGGTGAAGGCCCTGCTGGATCTGGGCCTGACCCCGCCCCGCACCGTGGCCTTGGCTTTGGTGTCCGATGAGGAGACCGGCAGCAGTAAGGGGTTGCAATTTCTTCTGAAAAACCACGGGCACCTG
Source organism: Deltaproteobacteria bacterium (assembly GCA_019308625.1). GTDB lineage: Bacteria > Desulfobacterota > Desulfobaccia > Desulfobaccales > 0-14-0-80-60-11 > DTHB01. Next base: position 3,172 of record JAFDHU010000198.1, on the reverse strand, counting down.
TTTGCCCCGGAGGACCTGATCATTGTCCCGGATGCCGGCAGTCCGGACGGCACCATGATTGAGGTGGCGGAAAAAGGCATGCTGTGGCTGAGATTTGAGGTGCAGGGCCGCCAGTGCCACGCCAGCCGCCCGGAACTGGGTCGCAATACCCTGAGGGCCTGCGCCCACCTGATTGTGGCCCTGGAAGCCCTGAGCCGGGAGTTCCCCCTGCAAAACCAGCTTTTTGAGCCGCCCCAGAGTACCTTTGAACCCACCAAAAAAGAGGCCAACGTCCCCAACATCAACACCATTCCGGGCAGAGACGTCTTTTATCTGGATTGCCGGGTGCTGCCGGAGTATGATTTGGGGGAGGTAAAGGAAAGAATCCGGGCCCTGGCCACGGAGACGGCCCAGAGGCTGGAGGTGACCGTAAACCTGGAAGCGGTGCAGGAGCAGCCCAGTGCCCCCTCCACCCCGCCGGATGCGCCGGTGGTTCAGGCCTTGGCCCGGGCCATCCGGGAGGTGTACGGCCGGGAGGGGAAGCCCCGGGGCATCGGCGGCGGCACGGTGGCCGCGTTCTTCCGGCGGGCCGGTCTGCCCGCGGCGGTGTGGATGACGGTGAGCCAGACCGCGCACCAGCCCAATGAATACTGTTTGTTGAGTCATCTGGTAGGCGACGCCCAGGTGCTGGCCCACGTGTTCCTGAACGCCGCACCGGACCCGCAGAGGGAGCCCGCCCGTTGACCGGGAGGAATCCTACAGGTCCAGGGATTTCAGCAACTCGGCCCAGTGGTGTAGGTCCCGCTGATATTCCCAGTGGGTTTCATCCACTATCTGGTAATTCAGAGGGTCTTCGGCCAGCATCTCGGCCCACTCTTCCAGAGCATCCACCGGGTCCACCGAGCCCAGCCAGAGGCGAACGCTGTAGGCCTCCTGGAAGCCGTAGTGAAACAAAAGCTCCCGAGGCTTGTCATCCAGCACCAGATAGGACTGGGCCCCGTCGTGCCGCCGGATAATGACAGGCCTGGCCATCGGCTTTCTCCTGCGACTGGCTTGGAATAGTTTTTGATATTTTATTTAAGCAGTTGGCGGTTGACAATCTTGAAGGGAAGGCCAGGATATCCAGTGGCGATTTTTCTCTGCCGGCCCAGGGGTATCAGAATCTTGGTGTCCGGCTTGCTGGTTCTGGTCCTGCTGGGGGGCGGCTGCGGCCGTTATCAGCCGGTGCCTGCGGTGGTGGACCCGCATGCCTACCGCCAGGTATCGGTCAAGGCCCTTAAGGCCCCGGGCCCGGCCGGGCTGGCTGCGGGGGACAAAATCAAGCTGGAGGCCTACTTCTGGGAATTTGTGAACTATGACCCGGCCATGCTGCGGAACTACCTGACCGGGCTGCGTAACCCCATTGCTTGGTCCAGGCTGGAGTGGGCCGCGGTGTACGGCCGCCCCCAGATGCGGGACTACTACGACCGGGTGGTCCTGGACAGGGAACAGCGCCGTGACTATAGGCTCAAACGGATGGATCACCTCTTAATATACGGGGAGTTGGCCCCTATGGCCGGCGGGCTCCTGTACCTGCGGGTGCACCGGGTGGCCCGCCTGGATGACTGATTGGTGCTGGCCGGGAGAAAGGTCTGACACCTGCCTCTGGCGCTCGGGATTGACTGCATGAATCTGCTGGATCTGGGCATAATCATCCTTCTCACCCTGATTATCCTGCGGGGTTACTATCGGGGGCTGTTTCAGGAGCTGTCTGTGCTGGTGGGGCTCATCGGCGGCCTGTTGGCCGCCGCCAACTTCTACATGCCTCTGGCAGCCAAGCTGACGGTGCTCATCAAAAATCCCACCTACTCCCGTTGGGTGGCCTTTGCCCTGATTCTGGTAGGGGTTTACTGGCTCACCCGGCTGCTGGCCTATCTTCTCCAGCGGCTGCTGTATCACCTCTACCTGGATGTGTTTGACCGCCTTCTGGGTGGGTTTTTCGCCTTGCTCAAGGGGGCGCTCTTCTTGGGGTTCGCCCTAATGGTGCTCAGTTTGTTTCTTCCTCCCGATGCCAAGCTGCTCAAGGAGTCCCGCACTGCGCCGATATTGATGCGGGTCTCTCGCCAGGCCCTGGAATATCTGCCCCAGGACTTCAAGAAGCGCTGGGAAAGACAGCTGGAGGAATGGCTGAAGCCACGAAAAAAGCAGCGGGGCCAGCTCTCCAGGACAAGCTCTGCAAAGGACCAGGAATATGGCTGAAAACTCCTCCATTGACCAGGCCATGTCTGAATTCATGGCCATTGTGAAGCGCCTGCGGGGGCCAGGAGGGTGCTCCTGGGACGCCCGGCAGACGCCGGAAACCCTGAAGACCTATGTGCTGGAAGAGGCCTATGAGCTGATTGAGGCCCTGGACTCCGGGGACCCCGACAAAATCAGGGAGGAGCTGGGGGACCTGCTCCTGCACCTGGTGTTTTTGAGCGACATCTTTCAGGAGCGGGGGGAATTCACCTTCCTGGACGTAATCCGGGGCATCAGCGCCAAGATGATTCACCGGCACCCGCACGTCTTCGGGGAGGAAAAGGCGCAAACTCTGGAAGAGCTGCGGGCCATCTGGCGTCGGGCCAAGGAGCAGGAAGGCAAGCCAGCCTCCGGCTCCCTGGGCAAAGTGTCCCCGGCCCTGCCAGCCCTGATGCAGGCCCAGCGGTTGGGGGAAGCCGCCTCCAGGCTGGGCTTTGACTGGCCGGATATGCAGGGCGCCTTGGACAAGGTGGACGAGGAGTGGCAGGAGTTCCGCCGGGCCTTGGCCGGACCGCCGGATCCGGCCCGGGAAGAGGAGCTGGGGGACCTGCTCTTTGCCCTGGTAAACGTGGCCCGCTTCCTGAACATTGATTCAGAGGGCGCCTTGCGGCGCACAGTGTACAAATTCCTCAAGCGCTTCCATGTGGTGGAGCGCACCCTGGCCAAAGCCGGCAAAACCCCGGAGAATGCCACTCTGGAGGAGATGGACGCTATCTGGGAGGCCGCCAAACAGAACGCCCCCACCAAGGACTGAGATGACGGCAGAACAGGCGGGCCTCGGGTGCTTGTGGGCCTCACACCCTGCTGCTTGGCCATTGCCTGGGGGTCGGCTTGCCAAGGCGCCCAGGAATAAATAGAATATTAAACAGGTTACGGTAAATCCACGAGGTTTCTCATCAGATGAAATCCGGCCGGA
>JAFDHU010000197.1 GCA_019308625.1 Deltaproteobacteria bacterium | reverse complement strand
CCGGGCACGTCGGCGATGGTCAGCAGGGGGATGTTGAAGGCGTCACAGAAGCGGATGAAGCGGGTGGCCTTGTCGGAGGCGTCCACGTCCAGGCAGCCGGCCAGCACCTGGGGCTGATTGGCCACAATGCCGATAGTGCGGCCGTTCAAGCGGGCAAAGCCCACCACCATATTCTGGGCATACAGGGCATGGGGCTCAAAGAAATCCCCATCATCCACAATAGCCCGGATGACATCATGCATATTGTAGCTCATGCGGGGGTCGTCCGGGACGATGGCGTCCAGAGCCGGCTCCTCCCGGTTCACCGGGTCCGCACAGGGCAGCACCGGCGGGTCTTCCAGGTTGTTGTTGGGCAAAAAACTCAGGAGGCGCTTGATCTGCTGGATGGCGTCCTCATCGTTGTCGCAGGCAAAATGGGCCACCCCGCTTTTGGTGTTGTGGGTCAAGGCCCCGCCCAGCTCCTCAAAAGTGATTTCCTCGCCGGTGACGCTTTTGATGACGTCGGGTCCGGTGATGAACATGTAGCTGGTGTTTTTCACCATAAAGACGAAATCGGTCATGGCCGGGGAATAAACCGCGCCCCCGGCGCAGGGGCCCATGATGGCGGAAATCTGGGGGATGACTCCGGAGGCGATGGCGTTGCGGTAAAAGATCTGGCCGTAGGCGCTTAAGGAGTCCACCCCTTCCTGGATGCGAGCCCCACCGGAGTCGTTGAAGCCCACCAGGGGCACCCCGGCCTTCAGGGCCATATCCATGACCTTGCAGATTTTTTTGGAGTGCATCTCCCCCAGGGTCCCGGCCCGGGAGGTGAAGTCCTGGGAGAAGGCGAACACCGGCCGGCCGTTGACCCGGCCGAAGCCGGTGATTACCCCGTCGGCCGGAATGTCCATTTTTTCCATGCCGAACATCACGCAGCGGTGCTTCACAAAAATATCCAGCTCCCGGAAGGTCCCCGGATCAAAGAAAAGATCCAGGCGCTCCCGGGCGGTGAGTTTGCCGCTCTGGTGCTGCTTGGCGACGGCCTTGTCGCCGCCCATGACCTTGATCTGAGCTTCTTTTTCTTTCAGCTCCCGGATCTTTTCGGCCACCGTTTTCATAGGCGACTCCTTTCTGACTGTATCCTGACCCGGAAAAAGTAAAGGTGTTGGGGCAGGCAGGGGATGGAAGCAGAGAGTTCATCACTGCCCCGGGACTCCTCACGTCACAGCAATAGATTAACCTATTTTCTTTTCTCGACAATGTCAATGTTATTTTTGTGAAAATATTCCCTTTCCTCTTGGGGGGACATGTCTCTATAATAGGGGTGTTTTTTGCACCTAAGTGACAAACCGGCTGAAGGGGCCCAGGCCCCCAGCCAGCCGTTCAACTCTTGAGGCACAAGGAGATTGGCATGACCGACCCGGCCAGCCCGTCCCTCAGCGAGGGAGTGCACCGCACCACGGTCAAGGTGCGTTTCGGCGATACTGACCCCTACGGCATCGTTTATTTTGTCAGCTATTTCCGTTATTGCCACCGGGCCATAGAGGAGTACCTCCGGGCGGTGGGGTTAAGGCCCGAGAAAACCTTCAAGAATGTGGAAGAGGGCTTCGGCCTGCCCATCGTGGAGGCCTGGGCCCGCTTCCGGCGGCCAGCCCGCTACGGCGACACCTTAAGGGTTGAGACCCGCATCCAGGAGATTCGGTCCAAGGCCATCATCTTCCGGTTTGAATTTTTCCCCGAGACGGGGGATGAGCTACTGGCCGAGGGCACCGCCAATCTGGTGGCCATAGACCGCACCTGGCGGGTGCAGGACCTGCCGGAGAAGGTGCGGCGGGCACTGGGAGCCTGACCCCAGCTTCTGCTACTCCCTTTTCACCACTAACACCGGGCAGCGGGCGCTGCCCAGTACCCGGGCGGTGGTGCTGCCCATCAGCAGCCGCTTCCAGCCGGTTAAGCCGTGGCTGCCCAGGATAATCAAATCCGCCTGCGTAGCCCAGGCGGTCCGCACAATGACATCGTCCGGGGCGCCCACGCTCACCCGGACCTCCAGGGGAATCCCCTGCCGGTTGGCCTCGGAAAGCATGCTCCCTACCACGGCCTCGGCCCCGGGCAGCTCGCCCTCCTCCCGGGCCACGCTAAGGCCGAGGAGGCGGGTCCCCAGCCGTCTGGCCTGCTCCAGGGCCGCCTCCCAGGCCACCTGGCTGTAGGGGGAGCCGTCGCTGGCTACCAGCACCCTTTCCCAGGGAAGAGGCCATTCCTGGGGAAATACCAGCACGCTTACCGGACTTAAGCCGATGACCCGCTCGGTGACGCTCCCCACCAGCAGCTTGGTGAGCCCCCGTTTGCCGTGGCGCCCCATGACAATCAAATCGGCCTTGAGGTGGCGGGCCTCCTCCACTATGACGGCATAGACTTGGGCACCGCGTCGAATCAGGGCCTCTGACCTGATTCCCAGCCTTTCGGCTTCAGACTGCAACTCCTCCAGGTAGGCGGCCGCTTCCCGGTCCCACTCCAGTTCTGCTTCCGGGGCCAAGCCGGTGAGGCCCGTCTGGTATTCCAGAATCTGGAGAAAAAAGAGCTGGCTGCCGCACACCCGGGCCAGATCCAGGGCGCCGGCCACGGCTCCCTGGCTGGCCGGAGAGCCGTCAGTACAAACCAGCAGTCTTTCCAGGGGCAGGGGGCAGACAGGGGCAGTCATGGGGGTTCTCCTTGCGCCCGGGCTTTTTTATGGCGGGCTGGTAGAGAATTTAACTGAAATTGCCGGCGGGGAAAATTAAAAAGTGCGGGCCGGGGGGCCGGATATTTTTCGAAACCAAGGGAAAGCTCCTGGCAATTCTCTCTTTCCGCCTTCGTCTGACTGGAAAGGTCAATAGAACAAAAGCAGATAGGCCGAAGCCAGGGCCACGGTGATGAGCATGGGCACCATGCAGGCCTTCATGTAGTACAGGAAGGAGATGGGATAGCCGGCTTTTTCGGCCAGGCCCACGGTGACCACATTGGCCGAGGCGCCGATCATGGTGCCGTTGCCCCCGAAGCAGGCCCCCAGAGCCAGGGCCCACCACAGCACCCCGTTCTCCGCCCCGGGAATGGTGCTGTTGAGGTAGGCGATGATGGGCAGCATGGTGGCGGTGAAGGGGATGTTGTCAATGGCCGCGGAGGCCAGGGCCGACACCCAGATGACCATGAGGATGGCCGCCACCAGGGAGCCCTGGGACACCTGGGCCACCCATTCGGCCACCACCTGAATCAGGCCGGTCGCCTCGGCCCCGGCGATCACAATGAACAGGGCCATGAAAAACACCAGGGTGGGCCACTCCACCTCATGCTCCAGCATTTCCACGATGCTGACCCGGGAGATGGCCACCAGCAGCATGGCCCCGGTCAGGGCGGCGATAGACGGCTCCATGTGCAGGAGGTCATGGATGACAAACAGGAAAATGGTGAAGGCCAGCAGGCCCAGGGACAGGAGCAACAGCTTGGTGTCGGTGATGCGGAATTCCTCCCGGAGAAATTCAATGGTGCGCTCCACGTCCTTGACTTCGGCCTTGAGGTAGGATGTTTTGTACCAGTA
>JAFDHU010000196.1 GCA_019308625.1 Deltaproteobacteria bacterium | reverse complement strand
GTGACAAGTGCATTATCTTTTGGCTCGTCCGGATTGCGTGAGCGCCTGCTAAAGAACTGCCTTATTTCTGGAAAAACAGATAAACCGCCAGGCCCAGCAAAATGCCGGCGAAAATCTTTTTGAAACTGCCGGTGGAGACATAATCCAGCAGTCGGGCCCCGATTTGGGCCCCGACGACACCCCCCAAACCCAGCAGGATGCCGGTGGGGTAATGCACATGGGCCAAGCGGCCGTGGGCCAGCACGGCAGATAAGGAAATGACCAGGATGCCCAGAAAGGAGGTGCCCACCGCCTGCTGGGCGGAAAATCCCAGGAAGAGCAGAATGGGCACCATCAGGAAGCCGCCGCCCAAGCCGCTGAAGGAGGCCCCGATGCCCACCACTAGGCCCAAAACCGGTATCAGCCAGAGATATGGAGTCATGTTTTTACTCAATAATTTTAAAGTGTTTTGGAATAAATTTAAGAAGTGTTGTTAATTTCTTCCGGGGCTTGGTTGCCTCCCGCCCCTGCGGTCTGATTTTCAACTCCCTGCCCTACCCGGATCCGGGCATCCAGGGTCAGGATTCCCTTGCTGCCCGGGAAAACCCGTACCGGATTGAGGTCTACTTCCTGTACCCGGGGAAACTCCACCATCAGCTGAGAAAGAGTCGTAAGCGCCCGGCATAGGGAATCCAAATCGGCCGGCGGCCGTCCCCGAACCCCCTGGAGAATCCGGCCGATTTTGGTTTCCAGAATCATGTCCAGGGCCTCTTCCCGGGTCACGGGCGCCACCCGCAAGGCCACGTCCTCCAGGGTTTCGGTCCAGATGCCGCCGGCGCCGAAGACCAGCACCGGCCCGAAGTTGCGGTCCCGGCGGGCCCCCAGGATGACCTCCTCCCCGCCCTGCACCTGGGTCATGACCACCACTTCCCAGACCTCCCCCTGGGGCAGGGTCTGGTGTGCCACTTTCTCCAGCCGGGCAAAAGCCGCGGACACGTCCCCCGGGCTGTAGAGGTCCAGAATCACCGCCCCTGCTTCGGTCTTGTGGATGAGAGAGGGCGCGGCCAGCTTCAGACAGACCGGGTAGCCCAAATTTCCGGCGGCGATCAGGGTCTCATCGCGGCTCCCCGCGGTCTGCCAGCCCACCACGGGTATGCCCAGATAGGTCACCAGGGATAGGGCCGCGTTCAACGGCAGAAAACCGTGGGAGGTCTGCTGGGACAAAAGCATGGCAATCTTGTCCCGGCTGAGGCGCGGGCGTTTTTTTTCCGCCGGCAGCCGGGGGCGCCGGGCGAAGAACCGGCTGATGGCCAGGGCCCGAATCGCCTCCCCGGGGAAATGAAACACCGGGAAACTCAGCTCCTCCCGGAAAAACTCCTCTTCCTCCAGGGTGGCGCAGATGCACACCGCCAGAGGCTTGTCGGCTTCCCTAGCCTGCTTCACCAGGTGGCGGGCCATCCTCCGGGCGTCCTCCCGCTCCGGATCATACACCGGCCCGTAGTTGAGCAGTACGGCGTGCACTTCGGGATCCTGACAAAGTTCGGCCATGACCCGGGAATACACGGAAAAATCAAAAATATCCCCCAAGTCCACCGGATTGGTGGGCTTGATGATTTTGGAGCGAGAGCTTTCCATCAGGAAGTCGGCCAAACGAGGCGCCAGGGGCGGCAGTCGGAAGCCCCACTCCCGGCAGGCATAGGCCGCCAGTACCGCCTCGCCGCCGCTGCGGGAAAGCACCACCAGGTTGTCACCCGTAACCGGTGGCTGCCCCGTCAGTTTGGCCGCCACCAGAAATTCGTACTGACTTTTCACCCTGATGATCCCAGCTTGGCGGCAGGCGGCTTCCACCACTTGGTCATCGGAGGCCAGGGAAGCGGTATGGGAATAGGAGATAGCGGCCGTCTCCTCCCCCACGTTGGGCAGCTGGAGATAGACGGGCTTTCGGGCCCGGCGGGCCGTCTCCAGAAGCCCCCGCCCGTCCTCCAGGCCCTCCAGATACAGGTACACCGCCTGGGTGCCGGGGTCCTCCAGCAGATAGGCCAGAACCTCGTTTTCCGCCACATTGAGCTTGTTGCCCAGGCTGACGAATTTGTTCAGACCCAAGCCTTCCCTAGTCATCCAGGCGGACAGGTGCATGGCCACCCCGCCGCTTTGGGATATGATGGAAATGTTGCCCCGGCGGGGCATGGGAGTCATCTGGGAAAAAGGCAGGCACAGCCCGACCTCCATGTTGACCACGCCCAGACCGTTGGGTCCGATGAGTCTCAGACCGTATCGCTCGATCAGAAGGGCGATTTCATCCTGCAGGGCCTGGCCCTGCTCCCCCAGTTCGGCAAAGCCGCCGGATTCCACCACTACCCGGTCAATGCCCAGGGCGCCGCAATCCTCCACCACCTGGGGCACGAACCGGGCCGGGGTCAGTATCGCGGCCAAGTCCACCGGCTCAGGCAGCTCCCGGATATGGGGGAGTATAGGCAGCCCATATACCCTCCCGCCTTTGGGCCCCACCGGGTAAATCTTCCCCTGATAGCCGGCCTGGAGCATATTGAGAATAATACCCCGGCCCAGATTGACGGGATTTTCTGAAACCCCCACCACCGCCACGCTGCGTGGATAAAAGAATTTTTTCATTGTCCGCCGCTTACCGCTTCTCCCTGGTCTCAGAAAATTCATGGCCCGACTTCCAAGCGTCCGGGCCCGATTTGAAGCCAATTATCCGGTCCCGGGAGAATGTCCCGCAGGTTCCCCGGGCAGATGCCAAAGAATTTTAGGGATTATCTCCCGGTTTTTTAACCCATAAATTATAGAGAAAATGTCGGCAGCCTGGTAGAACTATCTTACCAAGAGTTTGCCACCAACCCTATGCTTTACGAGAAATGTGCGGAAGTCAATGAGGGTTTCTGGGAGGAGCTCGGCCGGGCCGACCCGGCGGAGGTTTGCCGCCGCACCGGGGCGGTTTTTAGAGAAAACTCCTACCGCCTGCCCTTTCTAAACCGGGAGCTGGTGGTTGAGCCCCGGGAGCGCCGGGTGGTCATAGCAGGAGCCGAGGACGCCGAGCCGGGCTTCCGCCTCTGCCTGACCGCACTTCTTTACCTGCTGCGGGTGGATCCCAAGACCCTGGGTCCGCTGGTCAGTCCTTTGGAGCTTACCGGCGGCACCACCTTCTTCCAGAAATCCGGCCCCCATGCCCTGCCCAATCCCCTGTTGGAGAAACGATTCGGCCGGGACTTGGCAGGTTTTCTCCAGACCGGCGAGCGCTTGGGCGCTGTGGTGCGTCCGGCCGGGGATGCGGCCTTGGCTTTCCAGGTGTTCCCCGGGCTGCAGGTGGAGGTGATCCTCTGGCTGGCCGATGAGGAATTCCCGGCCCAGGTTTCCTTTGGCGTCCCTGGGGGGCTGGAGCAAATCTGGCACCTGGACGCGGTATTGGGCCTCATTGTGGTGGTGGTCAGGGAGCTGCTGGCCGCAGCCGGCTGACCCGGGCGGCGATGAGTTGACAAGAAAAACGCCAACCCTCCCACCAGGAATTGCCAAAACCCGCCTTACGGGTAATTGCCAAAACCCGCCTTACGGGTTAAATTTTGAAAGAGCCGGCATAGCTCAGGGGTAGAGCAGCTGATTCGTAATCAGCAGGTCGTCGGTTCAAATCCGACTGCCGGCTCCATAAAATCAAGCACTTAGTTCAAGCAACCTAGACCTTTTCACTCTTGGGCTACCACTTGGGCTACCAACTTGCCAATTCCTGAACCGCTGGTGTAGACCAGGACAGGGTCCGGAAAACGGCACCCCAGATCGGCCGTGGCTTGATTGCCTGTCTACGGGCTTCCTGTGGGTTCAAAAAAGTTCCCCCCTCCGAAGGGGCTTCTCCCCCCTCGCCATCGGCAACCTGCTTGCGGTAGGGAATGACTTGGAAAAGCAGACCTTAAATCCCGCGCCCCAGAGACCTTCTTAGGTCGAGGGAAGTGGGCGTCTTGTTGTTCTCCCGGTATTGGCGCAGCCGCCCGGCGATGAAAAACAAAAACCCGGGGACGGCGCCCCCGCCCCCCAGGTTAAATATGACGGGCACGGAAATTTTTCAAAATTCTTTCCGGAGGCGGCTTTTAAGGAACCGCCTTCACCTTCTCAAGGCAAAAAGTTTCTCCGCCTCGGCCGGGGGCAGGGGCTCCAACCGGGAGAACCACCTTGTAAGGAGGCTCTCTTCCTCCGGGCTCAACTCAACCCCGGCGAGAACCCGGGCTGGCACGACCCGCAATCGCGCCCGCCGCCAGGCATCGGCCCGCTGCGCCCAAGACTGGTAGAACTCCTGAAGATCAACATACTCGTGCTCCCCCACCAGGAACTCATCCAGATCGGCCAAGGGACGGTTTGGGAACCAGAAGACGTAGAGCACCTCCTCCTGCGGGACAAAGGGTTCTTTTGGGGCAGACAGGCGGCGGTCCAGCACCAGGGCCACCCGCTGCACGCCTTGCAAGGCAAAGCTGGCGCCCCAGCACTGGCGGCAGCCGTAGAAACGGTACCGCTGCCAGAAAGAAAGCTTCAGGGAGAGCTCCGTAAACCGACAGAGGCAGGAACGGCAGAGGGGGACCGGTTCAAGCCGGAACCAATCCGCCCCGGCTTGGGCTATCTTGTCCAGAGCCTGCTGGACAACTTTTCGGAAACTCGTTCCCCCTTCCTGCCACGCCTTTTTCAGGGGCTTGGCCGCCCGGGGGTCTTTGAGCTGTCCCAGGGCCCATGCCGCGGCGAGATGCACAGACTCGTCCGCGTCTCCCAGGGCCCGGATCAGGGGCTCCACCGCCCGGGGATCCTTGAGTCGCCCCAGGCCCCGGGCTGTAGCGAAACGCACCCCCCAATCCTCATCCCCCAAAGCCTGGATCAAAGGTTCCACCGCCCGGGGATCCTTTAGCTTCTCCAGGGCCCGGGCTGCGGCGAAACGCACCCCCCAATTTTCATCCTCCAAAGCCCGGATCAGGGGCTCCACCGCCCGGAGATCCTTGAGCCGTCCCAAGGCCCGGGCCGCACCTTCCCGCAACCTGATGTCGTTATTCCTGATAAGGCGGAGCAGTTGGTCAACAATCTGCGGGTCACCCAGCGCCGCCAGAACCTTAGCCGCGGCTTCTTGCACATCACTATCGTTATCAGCCAGGGCCTTAATCAGGGGGTTCATGACCCGGAGGTCATTGAGCTGGGCTATCTCTTGCTGATTAAGAACTTGGCCCTTGAATATCTTTTCAGTGATCAGCCAGCCCCAGGATATTCCCCGGCTGTCCAGGGCCTGAGCCGCGGCGTGACGCACAGACCAGTTCTCATCACCCAGGGCCTGGATCAG
>JAFDHU010000195.1 GCA_019308625.1 Deltaproteobacteria bacterium | reverse complement strand
CGGGCGGCTTAAGGGGCGTCTGCCCTCCGCCCTCCGGGTGGACGTGCTGGACTTTTTCGGCCGGTCCCTGCTGAACTTCGCCAGCGACGGCCACCAGGTGGAGGTCCTCTTCCCTCGGGAGCGGAAACTCTACTTCGGTCCCGCCACCCCGGGCAATCTGGCTGCTTTCGTGCCTCCCGGCATGACCGTGTCCCAGGCCCTCAGAGTCATCCTGGGGGCTTTGCCTTTGAGCTCCGGCGACCCGACAGAGTGGCGCCGCGAAGCGGCCTCCGAGGCTTACCTGCTCATCTGGCGCAACCCCAACGGCAGCCTCCGGGAGCGCCTGTGGATCGACGCCCAGAGCCTGCATCCGGTCAAGGAAGAGTGGTACGGCTCTGACGGCAGACTGGTCTTTGTGGCGGAGTTGGGTGACTTCTCCGGCGACCGCCCTCAGCAGCTTAGGCTGACCACCACCGCCCCGGAAACTGAACTGCGGCTGGCCCTGTACGACTTCCGGCTCAATCCGCCCCTGAGCGACGCCGATTTGCAGGTTCCGGCACTCCCGGGCGTGCAAAAAATCCCTTTCCGGCCATAGTCAAGGAAAGGATTTTTTGGTTTAATGAAACGAGCCCCAGGCTTTTAGGGCAGGGATCATGAAATTCCTGGTTGACGCTCCCCTGGGCGGTTTGGCCAAGTGGCTCAGGTTTTGCGGCTTTGACACCACCGTGCGCCCCCTTTCCGCCAGGGGTCCGCTGCCCCAGCCTCAGGCGGACACCTTTATACTGACCCTGCAGACCTCCCTGGCCAGGTTCGGGCGAGGCGATATCGTGATTCTTCGGGCCGCCGCCCCGGAGGCCCAGCTCCGGGAGGTGCTGCGGCGGCTTAAGGTATCCCGCCGGGACCTGGACCTGATGAGCCGCTGCGTCAAGTGCAACGAGGCTCTGGTACCTTTGTCTCGGGACGCGGTGGCCGGGCGGGTGCCGGAGTATATCTGGCACACCCAGAAAGAATTTTATGAGTGCCCGGCCTGCCGGCGGGTTTACTGGCCGGGAAGCCACACCGACGGCATCAGCCGGAAGGTTCATGCCGCGCTGGGCCGCTCCAGCCGCAGGTCTGCCGGCGGGAAATCTCCCAGTCAGAGGAGCACCCCATGAGTGCGCACGTGGCCGAAAAAGGCGGCGGCTTTCTACGCTCTACCTGGCGGTTTCTGGTTAGATTCCTCGGAAATGTCTGCCGGCGGATTCTCATTTTTTGCCGTTATACTTTAATTTGCCTGCAGCAGCAGCGCCTGCGGCGAGCCTGGGCCCGGCTGGGGCAGCGGGTGCACCTGGCTTTGGAGGAGGGCGAGGTCAACCCCATGCTTACTGAGCCGGTAAAGGACGCGGTGCAGCGGGCCCGCCGGCTGAAGGCCGCCAAAGACCGGCAATATGCGGCCATCGCCGCCCTGCGGGAAAATATCCGCCGCACCTGGGAAGAAGCGGCCCCGCGGCCGGCAGAGGAGGCGGAGCCCCGGGAGCCGGTGGCAGAACCCGGAGCGGCAGTAGAACCCGGAGAGACGGCAGAACCCGGGGAACCAGCAGAACCGCCAGCGGCAGAACCGGAGAAGCCGCCGGAAGAAGCCGGGACTTGAAGGCCCCGGGAATCTGCAAAAATGGTGAAGCAGATTGCCCCGGCTCGGCGCCTGATTTAAGCTGGCTGGGAGAAACAGGGTCCTGTTCAGACTGATGCCCGCCTGGCCTTCCCCTTATGGAATACAAGGACTACTACAAAATTCTGGGGGTTGACAAAACCGCCGGGCCCGAGGAAATCAAGAAGGCCTTCCGCCGACTGGCCCGCCAATACCACCCTGACGTCAACCCGGGGGACAAGACCGCGGCGGAAAGGTTCAAGGAAATCAACGAGGCCTATGAGGTGCTGTCCGACCCGGAGAAGCGGGAGAAATACGACCGCTTCGGGGCCCAATGGCAGCAGTTCGCCCAGGCCGGGGGCCGCCCGGAGGACTTCCAGTGGGAGGCTTGGCGGGCGGGGCCCGGCACCCGCTATGAATTCCGCACCGTCTCCCCCGAGGAACTCCGGGAAATGTTCGGCAGCACCGGGGTCTTCTCCGACTTCTTTGAGACCCTGTTCGGCGGTCTGGGCCGCGGACCGGAGGCTTTCCGGGAATATGCCTACCAACCCCGCCCCCGCCGGGGCCGGGACGCGGAGCATACCGTCAGGATCTCCCTGGAGGAGGCCTTGCGGGGCACCACCCGGGTGCTGGAATGGGAGGATGGCCGCAAGATTGAGGCCAAAATCCCCCCGGGGGTGAGAACCGGCTCCCGGTTGCGCCTCAAGGGACAGGGGGAGCCTGGGTTGTTCGGGGGGGAGCCGGGGGACTTGTTTCTGCGGATTGAAGTGGAACCCCATCCCCGGTTCGTGCGAGAAGGCGATGACCTCCGGCTCACTGTGCCGGTGGACCTTTTCACCCTGCTCCTGGGCGGGAAGGTTGAGGTTACGGCCTTGGATCGCACCGTGAAAATGGAGATTCCCCCGGAAACCCCCAACCGCCGGGTTTTCCGCCTCAAGGGCTTGGGCATGCCCCGCCTCAATGACCCCCGGCAGCGGGGTGACCTGCTGGTGACGGTGGAGGCGGTGCTGCCCAGCCACCTGAGCCAGTCGGAGAAGGAGCTGCTCCAGAAATGGCGCCAGATGAGGTGAACGGAGATCCCTTTATGGAGAACCGCCATCAGTCAGATGGGCCGGAGGAACGCCTCTTCACCCGGTCGGTGGCTGCCCAACTGGCCCGGGTCACGGTGGAGTTCCTGGCCATACTGGAGGAGGAGCGCCTCATCCAGCCCCGGGCCGGCCTCGGGGGGGAGCAGTGTTACAGCGCCGAGGACATTTGCGAAATCACCCGCATCCGGCGTCTGCATCAGGATTTGGGGCTGGATCTGGGAGCGGTGGAAATCGTCCTGCACATGCGGCGCCGCATCCTGGAGCTGCTGGCCCAGGTAGAGGAGATGGAGCGGCAACTGGCCCGGCGGGAAAGCGAGCTTTTGGCTGAGATTGAGGAGCTGCGCCGCCGCTTGGGGGTGAGGATAGAGAAGTAGCCCAAAGGTCAGGCCGGGTCCCTGAATCTGAGGCTGCTGCAATTAGTGTTGGGGGAGGGGGTCAGGGATCGCAGACCCCTGCCCCCTCCCCCAAGTCCCCACCCCCAACCCTTTAAGAGGGGTTGGGAGGGGGGTTTGAGGGGAGGGTGGGGGAACTGTGTTCCCCCAGCCCTCCCCTCAAATCTGCCAACAGCCTTTCGGCGGCTGGGGGGCCCCAGGTGCCGGCCGGGTAGGGGTGGAGGAGGCATTCGGGGTTGTCGCGGGTTTCGCAGGCTTTGATGAGGGGGTCAAAGTAGGACCAGCACAGTTCCACGCCGTCCTGGCGCCAGAAGAGCATGTGGTCGCCCTGGAGGCAGTCAATCAGGGATTTCTCGTAGGCCTCGATGATGGGGCCGTGGTAGTTCTGGTAGTAGTGGAAGTCCATGGTCACGGCCCGGAGGCACACCACCGCCCCCGGGTTTTTGGTTTCAAAGGTCAGGATGATCTTCTCCTCCGGGTGGATGCCCAGAATCAGGCGGTTGGGGGCAATGGGACTCACCTGGATGGTCTCAAACATGGAATGGGGCACTTCCCTGAA
>JAFDHU010000194.1 GCA_019308625.1 Deltaproteobacteria bacterium | reverse complement strand
CCGGTTCCCGGGGGGAGAGGGCCGGGGTGAGGGGGGTAGACCCTTCCGATAAGGTGCCTGGTTTGACGACTTCCTTATCCGGTTTTTCCAGGAGCAAAAGAAATAATCAGATAATGGAATTTGTCCGTTTTCTGTTCTCAGTCTTCAGTAAAAATGCAGTGATTGTTTGAAAACCGGAAATCCACTAAAAACCGAAAACTAAGAACCAGAAATCCTGTAAAAGATGGCTTTACCTCAGAAAGAAACTCCCGGGGACCAGTGGCAGCCGGGTGAACCCTACACCCCGGTCCGGACCCCTTGTCGTTTCCGGAATCCTTTATCCAAATACCGGGTCTGGCGGGACGAAGAGAAGTGCATTCGCTGCGGCAAGTGCGTAGAGGTCTGCCCCTACGGGGTGCACGTCAAGGTGGGCAAGTCCATCCCCCGGCCCAGGAGCTACTTGTGCCTGGGGCCTTCCTGCGAGAAAAACGACTTCTTCTGCGTGGCCCAATGTCCGGCCCAGGCCCTCACGGTGTGCCTGGATCCGGTTTATCCCACGTTGGGTGACTACCGCTGGACCGCCGACCTGCTGCTCAGCACCTGGTGGCAGGCGGAATTCGGCACCCTCCCCTACATGGACCTGGAATACCGCATCGGCGCCTCGGGCGGCGGCTTTGACCAGTTGCGCTTCCTGTTCCTGTCCGAGCCCCGGGACCAGAAGCTGACCCACGATGACATCTCCCTGGAGCTGGAACTCAACCGCCGGGGCGACGGTCGGCCCCAGATCAAACTGTCGGTACCCTGGTACAGCGCCGGCATGTCTTTCGGATCCATCAGCCTCAACACCATGCTGGCCCGGCTGAGGGCTGCGGTTCGCTTCAACACCATGATGTCCACCGGCGAGGGCGGCTATCCGGAGGAGCTGTATCCCTACGATGACTATGTCATCACCCAGGTGGCCACCGGCCTGTTCGGGGTGCGGGAGGACACCATCCAGCGAGTGCGTCTGGTGGAGTTCAAATACGCCCAAGGGGCCAAGCCGGGCCTGGGGGGGCACCTCCTGGGCGACAAGGTCACTGAGGCCGTGGCCCGCATGCGGGAGTCGGTGCCGGGCAGCGCCCTGTTCTCTCCCTTCCCCTTCCACAGCGTCTATTCGGTGGAAGACCACAAAAAGCATCTGGACTGGATCAAGGAGGTCAATCCCCGGACCTTGGTGGCCGTGAAAGTCTCCACCCCCACCGACGTGGACATGGTGGCAGTGGGCAGCTACTACGCCGGCGCTCATATCGTGCAGTTGGACGGCAGCTACGGCGGCACCGGCGCCGCCCCGGACATCGCCAAGAAAAACATCGCCATGCCCGTGGAGCTGGCCATCCCCAAGGTGCACCAGTTTCTTAAGGCTGAGGGCATCCGCGACCAGATCACCCTCATCGCCAGCGGCGGCATCCGCACCGCCTACGACATCGCCAAGGCCATCGCCCTGGGGGCCGACGGCGTGCAGGTGGGCACCGCCGAATTGGTGGCCCTGGAGTGCCTGCGCTGCCACCATTGCGAAAGCGGCCGAGGGTGTGTCCGGGGCATCGCCACCACCGACCCGGAGCTGGCCAATCTGATGACCGTGGAATGGGGCGAACGCCGAGTGGCTAACCTGTATTATTCCTGGGCCTGGCAGCTGAAGGAAATTCTCCGGCGCTTGGGTATGCGCAGCATCCGGGAGCTGGTGGGCCGCACCGACACCCTGGTGCACCTGGACTACTACAAGCTGCCGGTGGATGACGACCTGCGACGGTGAGACTTAAAACGGTTTTTGGTCTTCAGTTTTCGGGGTGAAACTGCTCAACTCTTGTCATCAACAGACTGCTGCATGTTATTACCGCGGGGCCTAAACCGATTGGCAGCTTGTTATTTCGAGATTCCGCAGGAGCCGAATAAGCTAGACCCCTCGCTTACGCTCAGGGTGACAGAGTTAAAACTTTCGGCCACAAAACCTGCAATGCAATTGATGTAGGAGGGTATCGCTGGCTAACTGGAGATTGACCGTCAGTGCCCGCCATACAAAAAATCTGGTTTAGGATAATGGAGATGAAGAGCTCTCAACTCCTATAACTACCACCGAAAACTGCAAACCGAAAACCAGCAATCGAGTAGACAATGCAATTTAATCATGTAACCAACAATCATGTCAGCCTGAAGCTCTGGCGCAGCCGCCGGGACCTGACCCCCTGCTTTCCCCCCGGCCGGCTAGTCAAGGCCGAAGAAGAAGGCGGCTGCGGCGTCACCGGCTTTGCCGCCAACGTGCCGGTGTCCGGCAAGCATATCTTTATGCCCTCCATCCAGATGCACAACCGGGGCAACGGCAAAGGCGGCGGCATCGCTGCGGTGGGCCTGGACGCCGACTCCCTGGGGGTTTCCCAGGAAATCCTGGAGGACAGCTATCTTCTGCAGATCGCCTACCTGGATCCGGAAGCCCGCCCCCAGGTGGAGGCCCGCTACATCAACAATTTTTTCCGCCTGGATCACGCTGCGGTCATCCCCACCCTGAAGGACTGGCGGGACCTGAAAAGCCTCACCGTCCAGCCCCCGGAGGTGTGGCGCTACTTCGTGCGGGTCAAGCCCGAAGTGTTGCAGTACTTCATCCAGCGGCACCGCCTCTATGAGGTCTCCTGGCGGGACGTGGAGGATGAGTTCGTTTCCCAGACCTGCTACCGGCTGAACCAGGACTTTTATGCCTCCCTGGGCGAAAAGCAGGCCTTCGTCCTCTCCCAGGGCCGCAATATCATGATCATCAAGATTGTGGGCTATGCCGAGGAGGCGGCTATGTATTATCAGCTCCTGGACCTCAAGGCCCACGTCTGGATCGCCCACCAGCGCTACCCCACTCGGGGCCGGGTCTGGCACCCTGGCGGGGCCCACCCTTTCGCGGCCATGAACGTGGCCCTGGTGCACAACGGCGACTTCGCCAACTACTTCTCCGTGAGCGAGTATCTGCAACAGCGCCACTTCTACCCCCAGTTCCTTACCGACACCGAAGTGGCGGTGCTGCTGTTTGACCTGTGGAGCCGCCTTTACGGCTATCCCCTGGAGTATGTCATTGAGGCCCTGGCCCCCACCACGGAGCGAGACTTTGACCTGCTGCCCCCGGACAAGCAGCACATCTACCGGCTGATTCAGGCCGCCAACATCCACGGCTCCCCGGATGGGCCCTGGTTCTTCATCATCGCCCGCAATGACCCCAAGCAGCACCGCTACCAGCTCATCGGCATTACCGACACCTCCATGCTCAGGCCCCAGGTCTTCGCCCTGCAGGACGGCCAGGTGCAGATCGGTCTCATCTGCTCGGAGAAACAGGCCATTGACGCCACCTTGGCCTCCCTGTCTTCTCAAGACCCCCGCTTCTGCCCGGTGGCTGACCTCTACTGGAACGCCCGGGGCGGCAGCCACACTGACGGCGGGGCCTTCATCTTCTCCTTGGAGCCCCAAGACGGTGGCCTGGCCTTGACCTGCACCGACAAGTTCGGCAAACCCAAAACCGAACTCTCTTCGGACCGCCTGGCGGATCTGGCCGCCCAGATGAAGCCTTTGCTCCAGGACCAAAGCGGCCGCGGCCTCTTTGAGTGGGTCCGGAGCCAGGTGGCCGACTGGCCGTATTCCCGCTTCCTGGAGGTGCTGGAGACCGCGGTCCGGCTGGCCCGGGACCACGACCCCGCCAAGGAGGCAACTATTGCCGGCCTCACCCTGCTCCTGGACCGGCGCTACGATCCGGGCGACAAGAAGCGCAGCCACCTGGTGCGCCTGCTCCTGGAGACCTTAAGCCAAATTTTTAAGGACACCCCGCTGGTAGGCCGGCGCCACCAAAGCCGCTACCGCCAAGTGGACTGGGAGACCCGGGGCCGCCTGACCGAACCGTCCCAGCCCGACGCGGTCCTGATCGTGGACGTCTCCGCCTTCCCACCGGAGGG
>JAFDHU010000193.1 GCA_019308625.1 Deltaproteobacteria bacterium | reverse complement strand
GTCAGGGGGCTAAGCACCTGCAACCCCCTCGTGATTTATCCCCTCTCCACCGGAGCTGCTGCCTGCATCCGGGAGCAAACCTGGCTCATGACCCCCAGGAACTGCTCCCGGCCAGCGGGCGTGTTTATCTCACTCACCTCGGGCACCAGCCCCAGCACCGGCACCCCGGTCAGGGCCTCAATCACTCCGGGATTGGTCTGCTCCGCCAAGCCGGGGGCCGCAGGATAGCGGTTGAGCACCACGCCGGGGACGGCGATGCCGGCGCTTTGGGCCGCCTTGACGGTGAGGACCGTGTGATTGATGGTCCCCAGGCCCGCCCGGGCCACCACCAGAAGCGGCAGCCCCAGCCAGCGGATCATGTCCAGCACCAGAAATCGGGTGCCGATTAAGGGCACACAAAGGCCCCCGGCGCCCTCCACCACCAGCCAGTCATAGCGCCGGGCCAGCTCCCGCAAAGCCCCGGCCACCTTCTCCAGGTCCACGGTTTTGCCTTCCTGGGCCGCAGCTACCGCCGGGGCCAAGGGTAGCTGCAGGCAGACGGGGGTGAGCACCTCCAGGGGCTCGGACAAGCCGGCCAGGTCCCGGGCCAAGCGGGCATCGGTGGGAATCAGGCGGCCGTCAACCTCGGGACAGCCGCTTTGCACAGGCTTGAAATAGGCGGCGTTCAAGCCCTGCCGGCGCCATACCGCGGTCAGCCCGGCGGCAATCCAGGTCTTGCCTACGCCGGTGTCGGTGCCGGTGACGAACAGCCCTTTTATTTCAGGCAGTAATGGCAGTTTCATAAGTCCAGTCTGAAATTTTTGGGGGAAGGGGCCAGGGAGCGCAGCCCCCTGCCCCTTCCCCCAAACCCCCTTCCCCAACCCCGTAAGCGGGGGTTGGGAGAGGAGTTTGAGGGGAGGCGGGGGTGCAATCTCCCGGCCCTCCCCTCAATCACTAACCTCCAGCTCCAGCCCAAGGTCCTCCAGCATCTGCCGGTCCTCCTCCGGCAGGCGGCCCTTGGTGGTCAGATAATCCCCGGTCATCAGGGCGTTGGCCCCGGCGGCAAAGATAAGCGGGGCCAGGGAACGCAGGGTGGGCTGCCGGCCGCCGCAGATGATGATGGTCTTATCCGGCAAGCTCAGGCGGAAGGCGATGATGATTTTCAGGGCCTCCAGGGGCTTGAGCAGCGGCCGGTCCGCCAGCCGGGTGCCCGGCAGCGGGTGCAGGAAATTGAGGGGGATGGCGTCCACCTCCAGGGTCTTCAGGGTCTGGGCCATCTCATAGCGCTGGGCCAGAGTTTCGCCTAGGCCGAAGATGCCCCCCACGCACACCTCCAGGCCCGCCTCCTGGGCCGCGGCAACGGTGGCCAGCCGCTCTTCATAACGGTGGGTGGAGCAGATCTGGGGATAGAAGGAGGCCGCGGTCTCCAGATTGTGGTGGAAGCGGTACAGCCCGGCGTCTTTTAACTCCTGGAGAAAACCCCGGTCGGCCACCCCCAGGGAGGCGCAGACCCGGACGGGCACCCTCTCCCGGATGGCCGCCACCGCTCTGAGAATGTCGCTTTTTTCCCTGGCGGAGGTGATGCCCTTGCCCGAGGTGACGATGGAGAAGCGGGCCGCACCCTGGGCCTGGGCGGCCCGGGCGGCCTCCAGCAGCTTCTCCCAGGGCAGCAGGGGGTACTTGGCAATCTCTGCCCGGGAGGTGGCCGCCTGGGAGCAGAAGGCGCAGTCCTCGGAGCACAGGCCGCTTTTGGCGTTGATGATGACGCACAGGCTCACCCGCCGGCCGAAACGGGCCTCCCTCACCCTGCTGGCCTCTTTCAGCCACAGCCAGAGGTCCTGCCAAGATGCCCGAAATAGCTGCTGCCAGTCTGACAGAGACATGGACTCCATAGACTGGAATAACTTCTCCCACCGGAGGGCAATTGTCAACCATTTTAATAATAATGGTTTACAAAAATTAGACCAAGTAAAAGGAGATCTTGGACCAAGGAAAGTAGATTAGCGGCGGGGGATATAGACTTCCCGGGGCTTGACCCCGTCGGAGGGGCCCACCAGGCCCTCTTTTTCCATGATTTCAATGATGCGGGCGGCCCGGTTGTAGCCGATGCGCAGGCGCCGCTGGAGCATGGAGATGGAGGCGTTCCGGGTTTCGGCCACCAGACTGACGGCCTCTTCGTACTTTTCATCTTTTTCGCCCAGTTCTTCGGCCTCCAGCTCTTTGGCCTGCATCTCGGTGATGCCCGTCTCAAATTCCGGCTCCGCCTGGCTTTTGAGGAAATCCACCACCCGCACCACTTCATCTTCGCTGACAAAGGCCCCGTGGATGCGCTTCAGGCGGGAGGTGCCCGGCGGAATGAACAGCATGTCGCCCCGGCCCAGCAGGCGCTCTGCGCCCACCGTATCCAAAATCACCCGGGAGTCGGCCTTGGAGGATACCTGAAAGGACACTCGGGTGGGGAAATTGGCCTTGATGAGGCCGGTGATGACGTCCACGCTGGGCCGTTGGGTGGCCACCAGCAGGTGGATGCCCGCGGCCCGGGCCTTTTGGGCCAGGCGGATGAGGTATTCTTCCGTGTCCCGGGAGGACACCAACATCAGGTCAGCCAGCTCGTCAATCACCACCACGATATAGGGCAGGGGCCGGGGCAACTCCTCCTTGGTATGGCCTGGCGCAGGCTTCAGGGTCCGGACCTTCTGGTTGTAGTTGTCAATGTTGCGCACCGCCAACTCAGACAGCAGGGCGTAGCGCCGCTCCATCTCCATGACCGTCCAGTGCAGCGCGGTGGTGGCCTCCTTGGGATGCACCACCACCGGATGCAGCAGGTGGGGGATGCCTTCATAGGTGGAGAGCTCAATGCGCTTGGGGTCAATGAGCAGGAAGCGCACCTCCTCCGGGGTGGCCTTGTACAGGATGGACAGGATCATGGCGTTCAGCCCCACGCTTTTGCCGCTGCCAGTAGCGCCGGCAATCAGCAGGTGGGGCATGCGGGCCAGGTCGGTCACCACCGGCAGGCCCATGATGTCTTTACCCAGGGCGATGGTGAGGCGGGAGGTGGATTTCTGGTAAACCGCCTCTGACAGGATTTCCCGGAGGGCCACCACCTGACGCCGGGGGTTGGGGACTTCTATGCCGATGACCGCCTTGCCCGGCACCGGGGCCACAATGCGGATGGACAGGGCCTTGAGGGCCAGGGCCAGGTCGTCCTGCAGGTTGGTCACCTTGCTGATTTTGACCCCCGGGGCGGGCTCCAGCTCAAAGCGGCTCACCACGGGCCCGGGGATGATGGCGGTGACTTTGCCCTCCACCCCGAAGTGGCGCAGGGTGTCCTCCAGTTTTGCGGCTTGGGCCACCATCTGGCTTTCATGCACCTGCTGGTTCCAGGGCGGGGGCGGATCCAGCAAATCCAAAGGCGGCAAGGAAAAGCGTCCCGCCACGGCCGGGCTGCGCCGGGCGGGCCGCGCCGGCTCTGCGGCGGCCCCGGCGCCGGGGGCCACCGGCGTCACCACCGGCTCATCCACGAGCCGGCGGGGCTTGGCAATCACCGGCTGCCGGCTCCCCCGGGGGGGCGCCTCAGGAAAAGACCCGGCCTCCCGCCGCGGCGGGCGGCCACAGCAAGTGCCAGGTCTGCTGCAGGGCCCAGCCGAGAAAGCCGAGGAGGCCCACATAGGACAGGCGGGTGGCCCCCATGAAGCTGACCAGGAGAACCAAGGCCAGAACCAAGGTGGCCCCAGGGCGGTTGAGAAGGGCGGCTAAGTGAACAGCCGCCAAGTCCCCGAGCCGCCCGCCGGTGTGAATCCAGCCGCCGCCCCAAGCCAGGCGGGGTTGCACCAGGGCCAGGAGACCGGCGCTGGCCAGCAGCACCCCCGTCCCGGCCAGCACCTGCACCCCGGAGAGCTCCTCCAGGCCGGCACGGTGGGACTGCCAG
>JAFDHU010000192.1 GCA_019308625.1 Deltaproteobacteria bacterium | reverse complement strand
GTGGGTCAGGATCTCCAGGGTCTCGGCCGGGCTGAGGTTGCGAAAGGCATAGATCTCCTGGCGGTGGCGGACAAAAGGCTCTGCCAGACGCACCTCCAGGGATCTGGTTTTTTCCAGAAGGAAGTTGACGGTTTCACCGATTTCCGGCCAGCGCTCCCGGTCCTTGAGCCAGAGATCCAGGTCCCTGAGGTTCAAGACCAGGGAGGCGGAGGTGTCCACCACCGGCAGAGCCGCCAGATGGCGATGGACCAGGGACGCGGTGACCGAGGTCAGAAACGGTTCGTGCACATGGGTGTATCCCAGGAAGGCGTAGGCCAGACCGAGTTGGCGCAGGGTGGGCCGGCCGTTAAGCAGATGAAGGAGGGGGGTTCCGCAGGCGGCCACCGGAGCCCGCAGGTCAATGCCCCCCGCCAGCACCGCCCGGCCCTGAGCCTGGATGATACGGTCTGCGGCCGGCAGTCGGGCCACCAGGCGGTCGCCGTCAATGCACAGGTCCCCCGTCTGGCCGTGCAGTCCCGCCGCCGGATCAAAAAGGCGGCCGCCAACAATTTTAAGACGCATGAGAGTGTGATCTCCGGTTCAGAAATAGGGCTTGGGCGGACCCAAAGAGCCGGTCAGGTCTCTTCCAGCACGGCCCTGGTGAGGATGATGTCCCGCACCGGCACGTCATGGTGCTGGGCCCGTATGCCTGTGGGGATGAAGCCCATTTTCTCCAGGACCTCCATGCCCTCAATGACCTGCCCGAACACGGCGTAGCCGAAATCCACGGGATCGGGGCCGCGGTGGTCCAGCCGGGGGTTGTCCGCCAGGTTGATGAAAAACTGGGCCGCAGCGCTGTCAATGGGATAGGCCCGGGCCATAGCCACCGCGCCGCGCTGGTTTTTCAGGCCGTTGTCGGCTTCGTTTTTGATGGTGGGATGGGTGGGCTGGCGATACACCATCCCGGGTTCAAAGCCGCCGGTCTGAATGATGAAATTGGGCACTACCCGATGAAAGATAAGGCCGTCGTAAAACCCCTCTTTGACGTAGGTCAGAAAATTATCCACCGTGATGGGGGCCTTGTCCGGCCTCAGTTCGATCCTGATGGTGCCCAGGGTGGTTTCCAGACGCACCACCGGGCGCTTTTGATTTTGTCCAGTCATGATTTTCTCCCGGGCCTATAGGCGCTTTCCCCATTCCTGTTTGCAACGGTCTCAAATGGGCTTGGGGTGTTATACCTCACAGACACAACGCCAGGTCGGCCAGGACCTGGTGGGTTGCCGGAGCCGGAGCAGGAAGCACCGGCCGTAGGAAGACCGGCAGGCCGTCCAGGCGATGGGCGATCTCTGCGGTCTCAATGCCGTCCAGGGCTACCGGCAGGCACACCTGTGCCTGGGCCGTGGTGCGGTCGGCAAAGGGGCCTAAGGCCACAATGGGGACCCGGCGCTCCTGCAGGTCCTGGGCCTGTTCGGTTTGCAGCAGCCAAAACAAATCCGCGCCAGTTACCAAAAGGGCATCCACTTCCCGGAAATCCAGCGGCTCGGCGTGGAACTGCTCCTCCGGGGGTTTGGCGAAATCCGGCGCAAAGGGGCTTCCCAGTTCCCGGAGGAGCAGGTGGTAGAGGCCGGCAGCGTTAAAGTCCCCGGGCAAGGGAAACAGGACAAAAGGGGCCTTGCGGTTGAGCACCGCCGCCAGCCCGGCCAGCCGGTCAAACAGGTCGGCGCCGCCGTAGGCCACGCCCCGGCCGCAGAAAATCACCCCGTAAGAGGCTTGGGCCAGGAAATCAGTCAACTGGCGGGCCTCCGGGTTCCGGGGTTCGGGTCCACCCTGGAGACTGGCGGTCACCGCGTCCACCAGGGCCAACTCCTGTTCCGGGGCCAGGCACAGATAGAGGTGGCAGAATTTGGCCAGTTCGGTGCGATAAAGGTCCACCGCGGCCACCCGCCGGTCTTCCAGACCCAGGGCGGTGTAGCGGCCCCGGGCAAACACGGCGTGGCGCACCACATGTCGGGGACAGGAATGCAGGGGATTGGCCCCCCAGTACACCAAGGTATCGGCTTCGTCCCGGATGACCTCCAGAGGGGCCCAGAGGAGGCCGTGCTTCTGAAGGGCCTGATAATACGGGGCCATAAAGGCCAGGTCCGCCGGCTCCAGGCGGGCTTTGAGCTTCTGGGCCAAGGCCAGGGCCGCCTCCTGGGCCCGGCTGCCGGAGCTGGTAAGACCGTAAATCACCGGCCGCCGGGCCGCAGTCAAAATGGCCGCGGCTTCGGTCAGGGCGGCTTCGTAAGAGACCTCCTCCAGGCGGCCGTGCCGGCGGACCAGAGGGTGGTTCAGGCGCCGCCGCTCCTTTTTCGGGCGGAGCCTCTTCTCGGTCAGGAATTTGCCCACGCCCCAGGTACAGACGTTATGCACAGCCACCGGCCGGTCGTCCTCCAGGATCAGGTCCAGGTCGTCGCACAGACAGGCACAGCCGGGGCAGATGACGGATTCCTCGCGGCGTTCCACAAGTCTCTACACGTCAATTAGTTTAAACATTAACTCTCTATATATTACCACCTCAGGGGACATCTGCCCACACCTTATTTGGCCCGGTTTTCTGTTTTCTGCCGCGGTTGGAAAGGCACGGAGCCAATGCGACGGGATTTCAACAGGTTGCCCAGGAAGGATAACCCAAGAAAAAAGAAAAAACGTCTGCGGGCCAGGAAGCCAATTGGGCGGTCAGCCTACTCAGCCGGGCTCTTGGCGGGAGAGAGGGCTCAAGGCCTGCAGACCAGGAGGGGAGGGCTAGGGCCGGGACTGGCCACTCAGCCTCTCTTTTATAGAGAAGGCCCTTTCATTTGGAGGTTTTCAGGGCCCAGAAGCACACCAGCAGGACACCGCCGACCACCAGGGCCAGGAGCCAGGGGTTCTCAAACATTTTATTGTAGGCGGATTGCAGACTAGCCTGCAGGTTGGCGCCCACCCTCTGGGCCAGTCCGCCCAACATAAGAACATATTCCATGGGCCCTCCAGGAAATTTCGGCAGACGGGAGCGTCTGCCCGCAATTATTTCTCCTCACCTATCGGGATAATTTTAAGTATAACAAATAAACCGCGGCATCAACGCGGGGAAAATTCGCCAAGCCTGCCTGACCCACAGAACAAGCGGCTTTTCAGATTCGGATTGGTACCGTTTCTGCCTCTGGGCTTCAGGAGGTTAATAGAGGTAATTTTTAAGATGCTAGGCACGCTGCAAAGCGGAAAAGGAGGTGAATGAGACAGACTGGGCGTAAATATGCGGCATTCTCGCAGAGAGGCCGGCTTCAAAGACTGCCAAGGGTCAACGGGGGCTCACCACCAGGACCGGCAGTTCGGCAGCCTCCAGCACCCTCTCGGTGACCGAGCCCACCAGAGAGCGGCGATGGCCCTTGCGGCCGATTTTGCCCATCACGATGAGGTCCGCCTGGTGGCGGGCTGCCTCCTGGAGGATGATTTCATCGGGCATGCCGTGCTGCAGGTCCAGGATGGCTTTGACAGCCTGGGTCTGAGCCTCCCGGGACAGGGTAGCCAGGAGTGTTTTGCCGCTTTCTTCCATGTCATGCACCAGGCGGGGCCGCTCCTGGCCGGAAAGCCGGGAAATCTCATCCAGGACCGAAGAATCCACCACGTACAGCAACACAACTTCCGCGCCATAGGCCCCGGCTAGGTCCAGGGCCAGACGATGGGCCGCCAAGGAGGC
>JAFDHU010000191.1 GCA_019308625.1 Deltaproteobacteria bacterium | reverse complement strand
GGGTTGGCAATTCTCCAGAGGTTTCCTTTTTGTCCTTGAAGGGGAGCGATTTTCTGGTTATACAAAGGATTATACAAAGAGGTTTCTTGGCGTGTGTTTTTGTCAGCAATTCCACAACCTAACTGTCCAAAATGGGATTTTGACCTTTGGAGGCGAACATGTCTAAGAGCCTTAGAATTGTCATTGTGGGAGGTGTCGCGGCCGGTCCCAAGGCCGCGGCCCGGGCTCGGCGGTGTGATCCCCAGGCAGAGATCACTGTCTTGGAGAAAGGGTCTTACATTTCTTATGCCGGATGCGGACTCCCCTACCTTATCGGGGGCAAAGTTCCGGATATTAAAGACCTGCTGGCCACTCCGGTGGGAGTGTTGCGTGACTCGAATTTCTTTCAGGCGGTGAAAGGCATCCGGGTCCTTACCGGCAAGGAAGCCATAGCCATTGACCGCGTTCAGAGGATAGTGAAGGTGCGGGATGTGGCCACTTCCCAGGAAGAGACCTATCCGTATGACCGCTTGGTGCTGGCCACCGGAGCCGTGCCGGTGCGCCCTTCCCTGCCAGGTCTTGATCTGAAGAAGGTCTTTGTCCTGCGCCACCCGGGGGATGGCTTGCAGATACTGGCCAGTTTGGAGGAGAACAAAGCCCGGCGGGCGGTTTTGGTAGGGGCGGGCGCCATCGGCCTGGAGGTGGCGGAGGCCTTGGTGGAACGAGGTTTGGAAGTCACGGTCATTGAAGCCCTGGAGCAGGTCTTTCCCGGCTGGCTGGACTTCGAAATGGGCGCCATGTTGGAAGGTCATCTCATCAGCAAAGGGGTTCGTGTCCGGACCGGAGAACGGGTAAGTCATTTCCTCGGCAATCAGGAAGGCCGGTTGGAGAAGGTCCGAACCGATAAAGGGGAATATCCGGCGGATCTGGCAATCCTGGCCATCGGCGTGCGCCCCAATGTGGAATTGGCCCGGCAGGCCGGTCTGGAAATTGGTCCGACCGGCGCCATCAAAGTGGACCCATATCTGCGGACCTCCGATGAGAACATTTATGCCGGAGGAGATTGTGCCGAGGTCTATCACCGCCTGCTCAAGCGCCCGGTATTTGTTTCTTCCGGACAGATAGCCAACATTCACGGGCGCATTATCGGAACCAATATCACCGGCGGGCAGGTTGCCTACCAGGGGACGGTGGGAACCGGGGTGGCAAAGGTTTTTGACTATACGGTGGGCTGCACCGGTTTGACCGAGGCTGTGGCCCGGAAAGAAGGCTATGAGGTGGTGACGGCGCTGGCACCCAGCATCGACCACGCGCACTATTATCCTGAAGCCAAATTTGTGGGCCTGAAAATGGTGGCCGACCAAAGTAGCGGCCGGATTCTGGGAGTTCAGGTGGTCGGTCCCGGCGATGCCGCCAAACGCCTGGATGCCGCAGCCACCGCCATAACCCTGGGAGCTACGGTATTCGACCTGACCCAGCTCAACTTGGGGTATTCCCCGCCCTACTCCACCGCCATTGATGTGCTGATCAATGCCGCCTGGGTATTGGAAAACAAAATCACCGGGTTGGCCAAGACGGTAACTCCCATGGAAGTCCAGGAACTGACGGCCAGGGCTGAGGATTTCCTGTTGCTGGATGTCCGCACTCCCACGGAACTTCAGGAGGTTCGTCTCAAGCACCCCAAAGTCATGGCCATACCCTTAGGAAAGCTTCGGGAAAAGGCAAAAGAATTGCCGAAAGACAAGTATTATATTCCTTTCTGTAAATTCAGCCTGCGGGGCTACGAAGCCCAAAAGATTCTGGAAGGCCTGGGATTCCCCCAGGTGAAGTTTATGGAGGGCGGCTGGGTCCATTGGCCCTACGGACTGGAGACGGAGCCGCAGAAAGCAGGCTAGACCGCAGCCGCCCCTACCCAGCCAAGCCGTTACTTTTGTAAACCGGAGGGGCGGGGTCAGCCTGCCCCTCCGGAGATCCAAGTCATTTAGCTAGCACGATCGGCCCGTCTTTCAGGCCATAAACATAATCGAATCCCTGGACCATCCGCTCGTTGTGGGGTGACACAGATAACCGCAGTGGATGGCCGCGGCCGGCTCGGGCCACCGCTCAGCCGCCGCGAATCCCCGATACCTCGGATAATCGCCGCCACGACCCAGGCCCGAGGCAAAAAGTCAGAAGCTGCCAAGATCCTGGGAGTAACCCGGGTGACCCTGTGGAAGTGGCTCAAGGACCACCACTTTACCGTGGAACACGTGGTCCAGGCCAACTCTCAGAGAAGTTGCGTATTGGGGGGGTAAAGAAACCTGTTGGCCAAGCGACACAGCCGCCCCGGGCTTAAGGGGGCACGAGGCGGCTGCTGCCTAATGACTCAGGGTGGTTTAGCTAGTTGCCAGCGATCCTGAAACCCTACCTCATCAGGTGTATTCATGGGTTCCCAGAATCACCGGGATGCCCACTTTGGCCTCAATCAACTGGGAGACCTCCTCCGGCTTGCGATAAGGACACTCCGGTTTGCCTTTGGCCATACAGGTGCTCATGTAAATGGCGTCCGGCTTAATCTCCGACAGTTTTATGGCCATGCCCACGTTGGACGGCAGACTGCGTCCGGGACAGACGCACTTCAACATGGCCAGCACCTGCACCGGCTCGGTGAAAGTTCCTTCTCCCAGGGCGGCCGCCTTGAGGCAGCGCCACTCCCCGGGGCAGCCATAGCCGCTCTCCATGTAGGCCCCGCAACCGACGATCATGACTTTCTTCATCCCAAATACCTCCTTGCCCGTGCAGTTTCAGGTTCTCCGAACCTTTGCCTCCGAATCTGGTCCATTGTAAGAGAGCTTAGCCCGGGAGAAAAGCAGAAATTTCGTCTCTGAAGTAACTGCGCCGCTTCCTCGGAGCTTACTGAGAAGCAACCTTCCTTGGAGCCACTCCCGGAGGGGAGGCCAAGGGAATCCTCTGCCCTCCCCTCCGGCCGCCTCCCATTGGGAAGGTCGGGATGCCCCGGATTTTAAGGTCTGAGGCATGAGCACTGGCTCAATCCTGTAGCTTATTTTTCTTTAGCTCCGGGCTCACCGGACATCTCCGCGGCCTGGGTCATAAGCCCCCCACCGCTGGTATCGCTGCCGGCCGAAGTTCCGACCGGCATTCAGGTCCGGCCCCCAGCGGCCTCTCCGGCCCAAGCCGGCACCTCTCTGGCGCCGCCTGCGGCAGACGCCCCGTCCCTGCCCTGAACCTTGTTTTCCAAAACCAGGCATAGTGTTCTCCTTGTAAGTTTATTTTAAGCACATATGTTCATAATATAGTGCCTGCTGGGCGATTGTCAAGTTTCGGGCTGGCGGAAAAATCTTGGCCTCAATCAAGCTTTTGTGATAAATAGGACAACGTCTGGAGCAAGGTCATGAGCCAGGTCCGCACCCGTTTTTCCCCCAGTCCCACCGGGGCCCTGCATCTGGGCGGGGCCCATACCGCCCTGTTCAACTGGCTCTACGCTCGCCACTACGGCGGCGCCTTTATCCTGCGCATTGAAGATACTGATGTGGAGCGCTCCGAGGAGCGCTATGTGGAGGAGATTCAGGAATCCCTCCGGTGGCTGGGCTTAAACTGGGATGAGGGGCCTTATCGCCAGTCCGAGCGCCTGGAGATTTACCAGGAGTATGTGCGGCGTCTGGTGGCCCGCGGGCACGCCTATTACTGCGACTGCGACCCGGAGGAGCTGGAGCAGCGCCGCCA
>JAFDHU010000190.1:4244-6373 GCA_019308625.1 Deltaproteobacteria bacterium | reverse complement strand
CGGGCCAGGCGCAATACCGCGGCGAATTGTCGCAGTGAGGCATGCAGGCGCTCCCGCTCCCAGCTCCGGTAGAAGGTGGGGGCCACCAGCCCCAGGAGCAGGGCCATCAGGGCCAGAACAGTGAGAAGCTCCAGAAAGGTGAAGCCCGTCTCCCGGGGCCGACGCCTGCAGTAGCCCAGGCCGCTCCCCCTGCCCCGAGCCTCCGGGCCAGGCCCGACATTTTCTGCCAGGCATCGCCCGAAATGGTTGAAAAAAATTTTATCCGTCAGCCCCCTCCCCTGCTCATCAGTAACCGCCGATTGGGTCTGACCCCCCACCCGACTGATCACGGATCCCTGATTACTGATCACTGACTACCGCTGGCCGGCCTCAGCTCAGCCTTTCTCTTCGGCGCTCCAGTTGGTGATGTCCCGGTTGTCGCCTTCGCCACCCTCCGCGCCGTCGGCCCCCAGGGAATAGAGATCATAAGGCCCGTGTTCCCCGGGGGACTTGTACACGTAGTCCCGCCCCCAGGGGTCCTTGGGTACTCCTTTGTCCAAGTACGGTCCGGACCAGCCGGGGATGTCCTCCGACTTTTTATAGAGCACCTCCAGTCCTTCATCCGTGGTGGGATAGCGCCCTACATCCAGATAAAAAAGATCCAGGGCCGTGGCCAGCATCTGAATCTGGGCTTGGGCGGTCTGCTGTTTGGCCTTGCCCACCCGGCCGATGAGCCGGGGGGCCACCAGGGCCGCCAGGAGCCCCAGAATGAAAAGGACCACCATCAGTTCAATCAGGGTGAATCCCTTGGCGTGGCGGTTTTCTCGCACAGCGACACCTCTGTTTATTGGATTTGGCTGCGGGGGTGGCGTTTTCAGTTCCTTGCTGAGGAAAAAATCCCCCTTAAAACTGAATTTCATACAGGTTCAAAATGGGGAGGAGCAAGGACACGATGACAAAGGCCACCACCAGGGCCATGATCAGAATCAGGGCCGGCTCCAGGATGGCCAGCAGGCGCCTGACCTTGATGCGGGCCTCGCTCTCCAGGGAATCCGAGGCCTTGATAAGCATATCTGCCAACTGGCCAGTCTCCTCCCCCACTGCAATCATCTCCAGAAAGAGGTCCGGAAACATGGCCGACTTGCGCAGGCGTCCGGAGAGGCTTTGCCCTTTTTTTACATCCTCCACCACTGTGTCCAGGGACCGGGCCAGGTAGCGGTTGCCTACCGAGGCCACCACCACTTCCAGGGCCCCCACCAGCGGCACGCCGCTTTTCAGCAGCGTCCCCAGAGTCTTGGCAAAGAAGGAGGCGGCTACATTCCGGGTCAACTCCCCGAACAGCGGGGCCTTGAGCCGCCAGCGGTCCAGGGCCAGCCGGCCGTGAGAGGTCTGGAAATAACGGTACACCACCAAGACGGCCAATGCGGTCAGGAGAAGCCCTACCCACCAAAAACGCCGTAACAGGGTGCTCAGGCCCAGGAGCATGCGGGTGCTCCAGAACAGGCTTTGGCCCATCTCCTTAAAGAACAGCTCAAACCGGGGCACCACCAGAAGGAGCATCAGGATGATGGACAGCCCGCCCACGCCTGCCAGTACCATGGGATAAATCAGGGAGGTGAGCAGGTGGTGGCGGAATTCCCCCACCGCCTTCAGATAATCCCCCAGACGCTGCAGGGCGATTTCCAGGAAGCCCCCCGCTTCCCCGGCCTCCACCAGGCTCAGGTAAAAGGGGGAGAAGGCCCGATGGCGGGCCAGGGCCTCGGACAAGGACTTGCCAGCCTGGATGTCCCGGTAGACCTGGTCCAGGGCCGCCTTAAGGCCCGGCCGTTTGGTGATGTCCCGCAGGATTTTCAGACTGCGGTCCAGCGGCAGCCCGGCTTGGAGCAGCACCGCCAGCTCATTGGTGAAATGAATCAGCTCGGTCCGAGAAATCCGACGCCGCCCGGGGAGCAGGGCCTTCCAGGAGCGGGCCTCCGGCTCCTCCAGGGAAATGCTCAGGGGAATCAATCCCCCTTCATGCAGGTGCTGGACCACCGCCCGCTCGTCCCGGGACTCCAGGTTGCCGGTGATGATTTTACCGGCGGCATCGGTGGCCCGGTAATAGAAGATGGGCATGGTTAGGGTGGTATTCGGTTTTCGGTTTTCGGTTT
>JAFDHU010000190.1:0-4225 GCA_019308625.1 Deltaproteobacteria bacterium | reverse complement strand
GCCTTACTCCTTTATTCTTGTGTGACCCGGAAGACCTCCTGCGGGGTGGTGAGGCCGGCCGCCACTTTGGCCCAGCCGTCCGCGGCCAGGGTCTGCATGCCCTGCTTCAGCGCGGCGTTCCGCAAGGCCACGGCATCGGCATGCTGCAGGATTAACTGCCGGATATGGTCGTCTACTTCAAACAACTCGTAAATGCCCGTGCGGCCCTGGTAGCCGGTGTGGGCGCAGGCCTCGCAGCCCTGCCCCATAAACACTGTCTCCGCGGAGGCCAGGAGATAATCCTCAATCCCCATTTCCAGCATCCGGGTGATGGCTCCGGGGGCATCGTTGGTATGCAGGGTGCTGAACACCAGATGGCCGGTTAAGGCCGCATGCACCGCAATCTCCGCGGTCTCCCGGTCCCGGATTTCCCCCACCAGAATGATGTCAGGGTCCTGGCGCACGATGTGGCGCAAGCCCCGGGCAAAAGTGAGGCCGATGTCCGGCTTGACCTGCATCTGGATGACTCCGGCCATGCGGTACTCCACCGGATCCTCCACCGTGATGATCTTCTTTTCCACAGAATTGATGCGGCTCAACGCGGCATACAAAGTGGTGGTTTTGCCGCTGCCGGTGGGGCCGGTCACCAGAATCATGCCATAAGGCTTGTGAATCAGGCGGTCAAAGGCGCTTAAGGTCTGCTGGGGGAATCCCAGTCGGTTGAGGTCCAGAATGACCCGCTCCCGGTCCAGGATGCGGATGACCATGCTTTCCCCGAACAGATTGGGCAGGGTGGAGACCCGGAAGTCAATGTCCCGTCCCTGATATTTGAGGCGGAAGCGCCCGTCCTGGGGCAAGCGGCGTTCGGCGATATCCATCCGGGCCATGATCTTGAGGCGGGAGAGCACCGCGGGCTCCAGGCCTTTGGGAGGCGACTCCGCGTCAAACAGCACCCCGTCCTTGCGGTACCGCACCCGAAAGCGGTCCTCAAAGGGCTCCAGGTGAATGTCGCTGGCCCCGATTTCAATGGCCCGGGAAATCAACAGGTTCACCAACTGAATGATGGGGGCCTCCCGGGCCATGTCCCGGAGATGCCCGATTTCGGAGGTTTCTTCGTGGCTGACGTCCACCTCCTCCACTTCAATGCCATCCACCAGCCGGGCCATGGGGCTCCCCGGCAGGTAAACCTCGTCAATGGCCGCCAGCACATCCTGTTCCGGCACCGCCACCGGAGTAACCGGCGCGGCCAGCACCACCTCAATGGTCCGCTGGGTCTCCAGGTCGCCGGGATCAGCCATGGCCAGGAGCACCCGCCCGTCTTCTTTCTTGAGGGGCAGGCAGCGGGCCTCTTTCAAAAAACGTACGGAAAGGCCCGGAAACGGCTGGATGGGTTCCCAGGCTTTCAAGACGGCAGGCAGCGTCACTTGGGGTTCTCCTTGCAGTAATCCGGTCTACGGCCGGACCTGGTTCCGGGCAACGGCCCGGCGGCTGTCCTCACAGCGGATTTTTAAAGTGTTTTTATTATACATTAAAGAAAAGGACTTGCTGCCCGGAAATCGCCTTCCCCGCGGCCGCAGGCAAGCCTTCCTCCCCCAGGCGAACTCCAAAGGCACAGCTCTATAAAAGGTAAAACTACTTGGTTTTGTTTATAAAATCAAACTTATTTTTCCGGATCACTTTACATGGGCCCGGGCGGCCTTAATTTTTGGGGGAAGCGTCATGCTGCCTCGCCGGCAGACGCGGCCACTTTCGCCTTGAGAGCAGACCAAGTGAAAGACTTTGCGGATAATCCCCCAGCAGTGGCGCCGCGGTCCCCCAACCCAAGCCTTACATTAAAACCTGAAGGGCATTCACCGGACAACCGCGCTGATATTATTTTAGGCAGGAAAGGAGAACCAACATGCAGCTATCCGAATATGTCACCAAAGAAGAGGTCAAGCGCATCTGCCGGGAACTCAATCTCCGGGATTGGACCGAGTTGCCCCGGCCCGAAGTCACTCCGGAAGAGGCCAAGATCATCCTGGAGGCAGTCAAGCCCCCCCACCTGGATGTCCCTCTGGAGGACTTCCGCATCGGCCTGGAAGTGGAGCTGGAGCACGGCACCAGATTTCCTGACGCCAACGTCACCAACAACCATCCCATCCTGACAGGGAAAATCGTGCTGGCCCACCTCTATGAGTCCCTGGATTACTACAAGCGCCTGGAGGTGGCGGAGCTGGAAGGCGACATCCTGAAGGCCCTCAAGGAGGGCAACTCTGCCAAAGTGGAACCCCTCTACCGCCAGCTGGCCAAGGCCAGACTGGAGCTGGCTGAGGCAGAGGCCCGGGCCCTGGCCTGAACGAGAACAGAAAAGTCCGGGAATATTCAGGGTAAAAGGCGGCTGGGGCCTCAGGTCGGTGAAGGAACAACCGCTTCGGCCCCGGCTTTCACACCAGCAGCCCGCGACGGGAAGGGGGCTTGGGGTTTTTCTTGGGAGAGTCCGTCAGGCAGTGGAGCCAGTAAGGAAGGCCCACCGCAGCCGCCAGAGCCAGGAAGGCCATCAGTATCGCCGCGCCCACCAGCAGCCGGCCGCGGGTCACGGCGCCCTTGCCCCGGATGACCTCGGTGTCCCGGATCACCCGGGTCCCGGGGGCGGGAAAGCACTCAGAGACGATAATCCGGCGGCCCTGTCGGAAGATGTAGCCGCATAAGGGGAGGAAGCTGAGAAAGATGCCGATGAGCAGCCAGGTGATGAGACGCAGCCCGGCCTTTGGCTCCAGGGTGGCCAGATAGCCTTTCATCCAGGGATGTCCCCAGAAAATCAGGGCCCCGGTCATGGTTACCGCGGTCAGATAGACCACGGCCATCACCACCAGCATCTTCCGGCGGTACTCCGGGTCAGCCCGGAGGATTTCTTTTTCCATGCTTTCTTCCAGTGGTCTCTCTTTTCTCTGAGGCCCTCTTAAGCCTTCCAGGCTCGGGCGGGGAGGGGAGTTTGCCGGTAATCAAAGCCCCGGCAGGAGCTTCCTTCAAGGAAGGCTTCTCCTGTCGGGGCCCCACCTGTGCTGAGAAAAAGCTTTAATAAAAATTCCAGTGATAGAGTCCGTAATGAGAGAATAACAGGGGTTTTCCCGGGCCCGGCTGACCCGTCTTGCCGTCAAGGCAGCTGCGCCGGTGTTTTGCGATTCCCAACCACCGCGGTCTTAGAACTTGGACATGGAACCCAGGAAATCCGCGGCCATCTGGCGCGCCCGCTCCAGTTTCTCCTGAATGGTCAAATCGCGCATTTCCGGGTCAAAGTTGACGTAGTGCTTGAAACAGTATTGCACCACCTCCAACTTGCGAGGGTCAGCAGCCAGATCCGGGTAGTTGCCGAGAAAATCTCTGAGCGCGGTTTGCATTTCTCTGATCTGACTTTCGTCTTTGGGACGTCCCGGCCCCAACGTCACGTAATTGGCACCGGGAAGAGCGCTGCCGATTCCTTTGCGTTGACTCAAGCCTGCCTCCCTTGTTGTGGTAAGAAGGGTTTTTCAAGGCTATTACTATGCCAGAAAAATGTTAAAGAATCTATAACTTTTTTTGAACCTGCAGTTCTTTCCATCAATTAGTATGCCAAATCATAAATGTCAATGATTTAGGATAGTTAAATCTTTCCGGGCAAAATTCCTCTAATGTAATGTTTAAAAAAATGAATACCTTGTTGAAAAATATTAACATCACCCTTCCTCAGGTCTTGTTTTCCCAGCCTCCCACAAGTCGGATGAAGAATCATTACCAGCGGGAAACACCGTAAATATAAGGATTTCCCACGGTGAAGACGCCGGCAGAGGATTTCGGGATCTGAGAAGAATGACCGGTGGCAGGAGCCGACGGAATTAAAAGATTGTTTAAAAAAGTTGCCTTTTAGGCTTTTGTGTAAAGACATTTAAACAAAATTAGGCTTTTGTGTAAAGACATTTAAACAAAATTTTTGGGGGTTCTCGCAAAAGAGGGGATGAACTATTTCTCAGGCAAATCTCCTCCTGTGGCGCATAGGATTGCAGATGAGTTCCTTCCGGACGGACAGCCGCACCCCTCCTGCTTTTCCGGGCATATCCCTGCCACTGCCCCGGCATTTCCCTGAGGCACTATTACCGAATAATTTTTACTGAATATAGAGGATACCCCCACCTTGAAATCAGGATTTATCCCTTGAAAGTCTGCTCCCGGGAGGCTTTTTTGTTTTTTCAGTTAAACGTTTTGTTTAAACTTCTGGACATATTTGCCC
>JAFDHU010000189.1 GCA_019308625.1 Deltaproteobacteria bacterium | reverse complement strand
AAAAACGCCATAGGCATCTCCTCCATATCTCCAAAATGGTAGATTTATCTGCCACTTGCAAAATTAAGCACCTGGAGGAGCCCCGTCAACGGTTGTTCTTGGAAAAATCGGTGTTATTTTATAAATTTAAGCGTTGCCTCCCGGCTGAATCCGGGTTTCGGCGGCTGCCTTAAGATGGAGACTCACTTTCCTGTTTCCCTCTATCTCAAAAGCGGAATGCAAGGAGGCCTTATGACCTTCCCCTGGGAGGAGGTGGACTGGGTGCTCCTGGATATGGACGGCACCCTGCTGGATAAATACTTTGATGACTATTTTTGGGAAACCCTGGTGCCGGAGGAATACGCCAAACGGCGGGGGCTGCCCCTGGCCCAGGCCCGGCAGGAGGTGTTCGCCCGCTACCAGCGGGAGGAAGGCACCCTGAACTGGACGGACATCGACTTCTGGTCCAGGGAGCTGGATTTGGACATTCCGGCCCTCAAGGCCGGCATCCGCCACCTTATTGAACTTCACCCGGATGCCGAAGACTTCCTCCAGTTCCTGCGGCAACAGCAGAAAAAAGTGGCCCTGGTGACCAACGCCCACTGGAAGACCCTGGACCTGAAGCTGAACCACACCGGGCTTTTGGGCTACTTTGACCGGGTGGTCTCCTCCTTTGACCTGGGCTTCCCCAAGGAGGATGTGCGCTTTTGGGAAATCCTCCAGACCCACCTCAACTTTGACCCCCGCCGCACCCTGCTGGTGGACGACAACGCCGAAGTCCTGGCCACCGCCAGAGCCTACGGCATCAAATACCTGTTCTTCAAGGCCAAATCCAGCTCCCAACTGCCGCCGGAGAAAAACTCCCACTTCCCCTCCCTGCTGAGCTTCCACGAACTGATGCACGGACAAACCACTGCCACCAGCGGCAGGAGGTAGGATTAGAGAACGGGGGGAGGGCCAGGGACCACAGCTCCCTGCCCTCCCCCCACACCCCCCTCCCAACCCATTTACAGAGAAAACAAGGGCCGCAGATGACTGCGGCCCTTGTTTTACAATTTTAGGATTGGGGGAGGGGGTGTGGAGGAGGGGGTAAGGGGCTGTGCCCCTTAGCCCTCTCCCCCGCCACTCACGCCGGCACCCGTCGGATGCGGGCGCCCAGGGCGGTGAGTTTTTCCACCAGGTGGGCGTAGCCCCGGTCCAGGTGGTAGACCCGGTGGATTTCGGTGGTGTTTTTGGCGGCCAGGCCGGCGATGACCAGAGAGGCGCTGGCCCTCAGGTCCGTGGCCATGACCGGCGCGCCCAGGAGGTGGCGGCGGCCCCGCACTACGGCGTGGTTGCCGGAGACGCTGATGTCTGCGCCCAGGCGGTTGAGTTCCGGCACGTGCATGAAGCGGTTTTCGAAAATGGTCTCCGTGATGACGCTGGCCCCTTGGGCCAGGGTCATGAGGGCCATGAACTGGGCCTGCATGTCGGTGGGAAAGCCCGGGTAGGGCAGGGTTTTGACGTCCACTCCGGTGAGGGCGTCCCCCGGCTCCACCCGGATGGTGTGGTCTGTTGCGCTGAACCGCACCCCGGCTTCGTGGAATTTCTCCAGCACCGCGCTCATTTGGGCTACCGGCGCGTTGTTGATGGTCACCCGGCCCCCGGTGATGGCCGCCGCCGCCAGATAGGTTCCCGCCTCAATGCGATCGCTCATGATGTGATAGGCAGTGGGCCTGAGGGCGTTTACGCCGTGGATGGTAATGGTTTCGGTGCCGATGCCTTCAATCTTGGCCCCCAGGGCGGTGAGAAAGCGGGCCAGATCCGCCACCTCCGGCTCCAGGGCGGCGTTGTGGATGATGGTGGTGCCTTCCGCCAGGGTGGCGGCCATCATCAGATTTTCCGTGCCGGTGACCGTGGGGACGTCCAGGGTGATTTCCGCGCCGTGCAGGCGCCTGGCCTTGGCCTCCACATAACCCTGGTTGAGAGTGATTTTCACCCCCAGGGCTTCCAGACCTTTCAGGTGCTGGTCAATGGGCCGGGCGCCGATGGCGCAGCCGCCGGGAAGGGACACCGTGGCCTGGCGGGCCCGGGCCACCAGCGGGCCCAGCACCAGCACCGCGGCCCGCATGGTCTTGACCACTTCATAAGGGGCCATCCAGCCGGTCAGGCGGCTGGTGTCCACCACCAGGGGGCCGTCCAGCCCGGCCTCCTCAAACTGCACTCCCATCAGGCCCAGGACTTTCCTGAAGGTCCGGATGTCGGCCAGCCGCGGTACATGGTGCAGGTAATGCACCCCCGGGGCCAGCAGGGTGGCCGCCATGATGGGCAACGCGGCGTTCTTGGCCCCGCTGATGGTCACTTCCCCCGAAAGTTCCACCCCGCCTTCAATGACTATCTTGTCCATAGCTCACCATCGGCTTGGCTTGGTTGCTTCCCCCTAGTAATACGGCGAAGCCCGGTTTTGTTCAAAGGATTTTTGCATTTTTGAGCCAGCCGGGAGATGCCGGCTCTCCCCTGTTGTTACTCGGAGCCTGAGGCTGACGTTGCTGGTCATTCTGAGACCCCATAGGGGCCGAAGAATCTAGACCCTTCGTTTTAGCTCAGGGTGACAAAAGGAATTGTCTTTTTGTCTTATCGGAAAGTCCCTCATGATTGCGGGGGAGGGGCCTCTGGTCCGGGAGTTTCTTCGCGGCAAATGCCGCACCGCCGGCAGACCTCCGGCTGGCAGGGGGGCGACTGCTTTTCTGCCAGGGCCAGTTGATATTCCTCCCACAGATAGTCCTTATTGAGCCCGTGGTCAATGAAGTCCCAGGGGAATAGTTCCTCCCGGGCCCTCTCCCGATATACAAAGAAATCCGGGTTGACCGGGCTTTGCCGCAGCGCCCGGGTCCAGCCCTCCCGGTGTGCCGCTGATAGCATCCCCCCCACCCGCCGGTCCCCCCGGGCCAGGAGTGCCTGGGTGTAAGCCCATTTGGGCAAATCGGTGTGCACCCGCACTTCCTTCATCCCCCGCAGCTCCTGCTTCACCAGTTTGAGGCGTTTCTTCAGCTCCGCCACCTCGGCGAAGGCCACCCACTGAAAAGGGGTGAAGGGCTTGGGCACAAAGGAGGACAGGCTTAAGGTGATGAGGTGGAGCTTTTTTTGGCCCCGGCTTTCCTTGAGCACCCGATGCTGCAGGTATTTCACCAGCCGCCCGATCTCCCGCACGTCGTCGGCGGTTTCGGTGGGCAGCCCCACCATGAAATACAGGCGCAGATGGGCGATGCCGGCTTGGGCCGCCGCCACCGCGGCCCGGGCCAGGTCCTCGTCGGTCAGGTGCTTGTTCAGCACCCGCCGCAGGCGCTGGCTTCCCGCCTCCGGGGCCAAGGCCACGGTTTTGACGCCGCCCTGAGCCAGCAGACTGAACAGTTCGGCGTCCGCGGAGTCGGCCCTGAGCGAGCTGATGCCCAGCTCGCCCCCCAAGTCCAGCACTTTACGACAAATCTCCTTGATTTCCGGGTGATCTGACACCGCGGTGCTCACCAGGCCAATCTTTCGGCTCAACTCCAGACCCTCCTCCACCTGGGGGAGGAGTGCCGCGAGGGGCCGCTCCCGAGGCGGGCGATAAACAAAACCGGCGGCGCAGAAGCGGCAGCCCCGGGAGCAACCCCGGCCCAACTCCACCAGGAACATCTCCCCCCATTCGCTTTCGGGGGCCAGGATGTGGCTGTGGGTGGGCTGATACCGCAGCTCCGGCGCATGTTGAGCCCTGACCGGCAGG
>JAFDHU010000188.1 GCA_019308625.1 Deltaproteobacteria bacterium | reverse complement strand
AAGGCCAAAGACAAGGACGGCCGCACTGCCCTCATGTGGGCGGCCCACGGCGGCCACCTGGAGGCGGTGAAGCTGCTGCTGGAAAAAGGTGCCGACCTTAGCGCCAGAGAGGAGAAAAACGGCCTGACCCCACTTCTGGCCGCCGCCTCCCGGGGCAGGGCCGATATTGTCAAGCTCCTCCTGGAAAAGGGGGCAGACCCCAAGGTCACCGACAAGGACGGCAGAACCGCCCTCATGTATGCCGCCCAGACCGGCAACGCCGACCTGGTCAAGCTTTTCCTGGAGAAAGGCGTGGACGTCAACGCCAAGGACAAAAACGGCAACACCGCCCTGACTTACGCCCGCCGGGCCAAGCGGAAAGACCTGGAGGAGATGCTCTTGAAGGCCGGAGCCGCTCCTCTGCCGAAGGCCAAACCGCCAACAAAGGGCAAGCCCAAAGAAAAGAAGCCGGGCAGGTCCGCAGCCGGCCGGAAGCCCATATAATCCAAAGACCGGTCCACTGAAAGGCGGATTATTCCATGGCTTCCTTTTCAACTCTAACGCGGCATAGGTCAGAAAAACGGCCTTATTCCGGAAACTTAAGGATATTACTCATGAGACCCAGGCATTTCCTGTACGTTTTTCTGGTCTTTTTCCTTTTGGCCCTGGTCGCCTGCAGCAACCCGCAGGAGCAGGCCCGCCTCAAGCTGAGCCAAATGAAAGTGAAGTACAGCCCGGATAATTTTGTCAAGGCGGCCCAGACCAGAAACCTGAAATTGGTCCAGCTTTTTCTTAAGGCCGGCATGGACCCCAATGTAACGGACAAAAAAGGGGAAACCGCCCTGCTGAATGCCGCCCGATATGGGGCCCCGGAGGTGGTGAAAGTCCTTCTGGCCCACGGCGCCAAGGTGGAAGCGAAAAACCACGTGATCGGAGCCTCCGCCCTGATCTGGGCCGCCACCGGCGGCTTTACTCCCATTGTCCAGCTTTTGCTGGACCACGGCGCGGATATCAATGCCAGAGACAACCGCCAGGGGGTAAGCGCCCTCATGGCCGCAGCCAACAACGGCAAAACCGAAACCGTCCTCTTGCTGCTTAAGCGGGGGGCGGACATCAACGCCCGGGACAACTTCAACCGCAATGCCCTGATCTGGGCCGCCTACTACGGCCGCACCGACACGGTCAAGGTTCTGCTGGATAAAGGGGCGGATACCAAAGCCAGAGAAAATATCAAAGGCATGAACGCCCTGCTGACCGCCGCCAGCCGCGGCAAGACGGAAACCGTGAAAGTGCTCCTGGATCATGGGGCTGATCTGGATGCCCGGGACAAGCAGGGCCGGACGGCCCTGATGCTGGCCGCCCTAGGCGACTGGCCGGAGACGGTCAGGCTTCTCCTGGAGCGGGGCGCCGATATCAATGCCCGGGACCAAGAAGGGAACACCGCCGTCGCCTTGGCGCGGGCCTATCGCCACCCGGACATCGCCGAAATGCTGGAGAAAGCTGCAGCCGCCAAGCCGCTTCCAGCTCCGGCCGGCCCCCGGCACCAGATGGAACAGCCGGCCCCAAAATAACTCTGGCCGGCTTAAGCAGGGGAAGTTTTTTAACTGCTGTAAATCCAGCGCTGAAGTTATTCTGAGGGCAGCAAAACCATGTTGTTCCGGCCCGGGCAACCCTGATGTCATTCTGAGCGAAGCGAAGAATCTAGACCCTTCACTTCGTTCAGGGTGACAGAAATAAAACCTCCGGCCAGTAATTGTCAGTTGTCCGTGGCGGCTCTCAGCTACTTCCTGCCCCTACCTCCCGGCCGGATTTCCCTTTTTTTTCCTTCGGCTTGCTCTCCCTTTCCGCTGGATATGGCTTGCCGTTGATCCGCTGGATGGCCACGCTGTCGCCCAGAATGATGCGGGCCCTGATTCTGACGGTCTGGCCGCTTTGGGCCAGCCGGTCCAGGATCTGGGGGTTGGGGTTGCGGATAAAATAGATTTCCCGGGGCTGCTGCCCGACGATGACATAGTCGTCGGCCTCCCGGCTGATTTTGCCGATGATGGTGATTTCCTGGACGTATCCCGGGGCGAGTCTGGTGGTCGGTGGGCCGGCGGCCGGACCTTGGGCCCAGCCCGCCGGAGAAAAGGTTGACAGCAAAAACAGTGCTCCTGTGAGAAAAAGGATTTTTTTCATGTTATGGCCTCCTGATAATCCGGGATGGCTGAAAAACCCAAGGTTTCCAGACACTCGGGGCCCATGGTGTGGGAAATTGCAGATTCCCCGCTTCCCAATTCTAGATTCTTCGCTTCGCTCAGAATGACAATTTCGTTCAAGGACAATAGAGTTTGCAAAGGGCTTACGTCTTCTGCCAGTGGCAGGGCCTGAAAAAAGCAGGGCCGCCTGACGGCGGCCCTTTTGCTGTTCAGGCCTTAGGCCAACCATCTAGCCTTAAGGGTGTAACTTATTATCCGCATTGTCGACCGGCACATACGGCCGCATCATTTCGTTGTCCTCGTGGTCCAGGATGTGGCAGTGCCACACGTAGCCCGCACCTTCCGGATCATTGGCACTAGTGACAACTCCTCCTGCGGGATTTCCCAGACTGGTCGGGTCAAAGGGGAAGAAGTTGGTGCCGGCGTCGGCCGCATTGAAAGGCTGCTCCTGCGGCGTCCAGCGCACGGCGATGCGGGTCACCTGCTTGGGCAGGGCGATGACCGTGTCCTTCCAGCCCTGCTCGTAGGGTGCCGGGGCTATAGGAGCCTTCTGCAGGAAGGGGCCGATGGCCGGGTTGCCGCCGATGGCGCCGTCGGCGTTGGGCGTGTTGTAAGGCAGGGGCGGG
This sequence comes from Deltaproteobacteria bacterium, assembly GCA_019308625.1. Lineage (GTDB taxonomy): Bacteria > Desulfobacterota > Desulfobaccia > Desulfobaccales > 0-14-0-80-60-11 > DTHB01. Next base: position 933 of record JAFDHU010000188.1, on the reverse strand, counting down.
CCGAAAAACGGGATGAAGAAGCCCGAATTGGGGTTGGCCGCCGCGCCCCCCGGGAAGTTCCGGAGGTATTCCCGCTCGTATTGTTTGACATTGTAGGCCTGCCGGTTCACCACCTGGAACTGCACCAGGTGCAGGTGGATGGGATGGGCGTCGGCCGTCAGGTTGATGATTTCCCAAATCTCGGTGGAGCCCACCTGGGGAAACTCCGTCAGATAATTGGTCACTCCGGCCACCGTGCCGGTATCAAGGAGAACCGCGGAATCGGCCGGGTTATTCTCCACCACCACCGGGGTGCCGTCCTCCCGGGTGCCGCCCCAGCGGGTGTTGTTGAGCACCGCGGCCAGGGGCCCGAAGGGGCCGGGAATCTCGTTCAGGGTGAGCTGCCGGACCTTCTGGACGTTACCAGCAATTGCCGGACCACCCGGTGCACCCGGCAGGCGCACGATAACCGGCTCCTGGCCACCACCGCCCCGCAGGGCGCCGTCTGTGGCCGGGTTGTAGGTGTCGTCAGCCGGCCCTGCTGCCGCCACCACAAACTGGGCGATCTGGCCCACAGTCTTGGGGTCGGCGGTTTCCCCGAAGGGATAGGGGGCCTTGGCGTCGTTCATCAGGGTGAAGGTCTGCCCGGGGACGTTGCCAAAGTCCACGATGACGTCATAGCGCTCGCCCGGGGCGATGAGTAGCGTATCGGTCTGGACCGGCATATCCAGCAGGCCGCCGTCCGTGCCGATGACCCAGAATGCCACATTTGCGGTCTTGCCCTTGCCCTTGCCTTTGCCGGTGCTGCTGCCGGAGAGGCTCAGGTTGTAGAACCGGGCGTTGGAGCCGTTCAGGAGGCGGAGGCGGTAGCGCTGGGGAAGCACATTGGCTACCGGCCAGGACCGGCCGTTGACCACCATGACGTCCCCCAAAAACTCCGGATTCCAGAAGGGA
>JAFDHU010000187.1 GCA_019308625.1 Deltaproteobacteria bacterium | reverse complement strand
CGCACCGCCAACTCCAGATATTTGTCTTCAATGACGCAGGAGATTTTAATCTCCGAGGTGCTGATCATCATGATGTTGATGCCGGCCGAGGCCAGGGCGGCGAACATGCGGGAGGCGATGCCCGCATGGTTGCGCATGCCCACTCCGATGATGGAGACCTTGGCGATGTGCTCATCACTGAGGACCTGTTCGGCGCCAATTTCCTCGGCCACCTGGCGGATCAAGTCCAGGGTCTGGGGCAGGTCGCCCTTGGGCACCGTGAAGGTCAGGTCGGTGTAGCCGTCTATGCTGGTGTTCTGGATGATCAGGTCCACCACGATGTTGGCTTTGGCCACCGGTTCAAAAAAGCGGGCGGCGATGCCCGGCCGGTCGGGCACCCGGGTGATGCTGACCCGGGCCTCGCTGGTGCTGAAGGCCACGCCGGATACCGGAATAGCTTCCATCTCATGATCCTCCGCGCATACCAGGGTGCCGGGGTGACTGCTGAAGGAGGAACGCACTCTGAGCGGCACCTTGTAGCGCTTGGCAAAGGCCACGGCGCGGATTTCCAGGACTTTAGCCCCCAAGGAGGCCATCTCCAGCATTTCGTCATAGGAAATCTTGTCCAGTAGCCGGGCCTTGTGATAGATGCGGGGGTCGGTGGTGTAGACCCCTTCCACATCGGTGTAAATCTCGCAGAGGTCAGCCTTGAGGGCCGCGGCCACGGCCACCGCGGTGGTGTCGGAGCCCCCCCGCCCCAGGGTGGTGATGTCCCCGGCTTCGTCCACCCCCTGGAACCCGGCCACGGTGACGATGCGCCCTTTTTTCAGCTCCTCCCGGATGCGAGTGGTGTCAATACCAATGATGCGGGCCCGTCCATAGGAGCGGTCGGTATAGATACAGGCCTGATGTCCCAAAAGGGAGGTGGCCTCCAGCCCCTGGTCCCGGAGAAACATGCTGAACAGGGACACGGTCACCTGCTCGCCGGTGGCCAGCAGCACGTCCAGCTCCCGGGGGTCGGGGGGGTCGGCCAGTTCCCGGGCCAGGCGGATGAGACGGTCGGTTTCCCCGGCCATGGCCGAAAGCACCACCACCATCTTGTGGCCGTCCCGCCAACCCTTGACCACCCGGTTGGCCACATTGGCGATGTGGTCGGGGTCGGCCACCGAGGTGCCGCCATACTTCTGGACAATTAATGCCACAGGCCTTCAACCTCAAAATTTATGAAACTTCATTATAACGGAAATTAACCTGAAGGGAAGGTGTTAAAAATGAGCTGGCCAGCAAGGGTCAGACGGAAGAAGCTTGACGGGGCGTTTCCGGACAGAGCCGGAGAACCGGGTTCGGAAGACAGAGCGTCCTCAGGCGGCGGGCAGCGGTTTGATTAAGGCCTCAGCGGCGGGCTGGAAGACAAGAGGAATCCACTGACAGTTGAAAGCCGAAAACTGAAAACTCCTATGTCTTTCCCTCCCGGGCCAGGCGGTCGAGCTCCCAGTTGGGGGCGAAGAACCTGATGCCCAGGTGGAAGCGCCCTGGCAGGTGAAGCAGGGGCCGGGCCCACACTATCTGACCGGAGAAGCGGGTGGCCGCCTCCCGGTGGGGCAGGACCACGGTGAATTCCACGGCATTGCGGGGCGCCAGGGGGGAGTCTGTCTCCAGTCGGGCGCCCAGGGAACTCAGGTCCACCACATAGATGTCCCGGGCCGGCCGGCCGTTCAGTTCCTTGACCGGCAGGCGCACCCCGAACCGCTGGGCCCGGCGATTTACCCGCCTGGTAATCATCCTCCACCCCTCTCTTCCTGTCTTTATTTCGTCAATCTGAAACAATAACTTGAGAGTTTGGGGAATTTTTTGGGGAAGGGTCGGGCAGCCTCCAGCAGGGGCCCAGCCTTTTCCCAAGAGGGCAGACCCTTCCAGCTCAATGATTTTTTCCATTGACGCCAAGGGTTTAATGATGGTAATAATGGGCCATACGAGAAAAAAATCACAAGGAAGGAGAAGGTTTATGGCTGCCACGCTGATCAAAGGGGCCGAAGTGGCCGCCCAGATACGCGAGGAATTGAAGAAAGAAGTACAAGAGCTCAAGGCCAAACATAACCTCCAGCCCGGCCTGGTCACCATTCTAGTGGGAGAGGATCCGGCCAGCGTGAGCTATGTCACCGCTAAACAGAAGACGGCCCATGAACTGGATTTTTATTCCCTCCAGGACAACCAGCCCCCGGACATCACCGAAGAGGCACTGCTGGCCCTGATTGACAAGTACAACAAGGACCCCAAGATTCACGGCATTTTGGTGCAGCTGCCCTTGCCCAAGCACATTGACTCCAACAAGGTGCTTTATGCCGTTGACCCCAACAAGGATGTGGACGCCTTTCATCCGGTGAACGTAGGCCGCATCCTCATCGGCAACTATGCCTTTTTGCCCTGCACTCCGGCGGGCTGTCAGGAGCTCATCGTGCGTTCCTTTGGCGACCCCAAGGGCAAGGAATGCGTGGTGGTGGGCCGCTCCAACATCGTGGGCAAACCCATGGTGGCCATCATGCTGCAAAAGCGCCAGGGGGCCAATGCCACCGTGACCTGCGTGCACACCGGGACGCCCCAGGAGCGGTTGATTGAGCACTGCCGTCGGGCCGATATCCTGATTGTGGCCGCGGGCGTGCCCAAGTACATCAAAGCCGACTGGGTCAAGGAAGGGGCCTGTGTCATTGACGTGGGGGTCAACCGCATCGGCATCAGCGAAAAGACCGGCAAGGCCATTTTATGTGGCGATGTGGACTTTGAGGAGGTCAAGGAAAAGGCCAGCTTCATTACCCCGGTACCGGGCGGTGTGGGCCCCATGACTATCACCATGCTCATGAAAAACACCGTCATGGCCGCCAAGCTGGCTGCGGGCCTGATCAAACTTTAAGCTTTCCCCCCGACCCGAGTCAGCGGAAGCCCGCGGGGGTCGGTCCAGGCCGGCCCCCGTGGTTTTTTCAGGTCTTTCCCATCCCAAAGCAGGGAGGGCCAAGACGGTCTCTTGGCTCTCCCCATACCTGCCTGATTTTTCCCTCCGGATTCGTCTGGCTGCCGGCAGCCGTCCGTTACTTCCCACCAGCCCGCGTTTCAGGTTTTGTATAAAAAGTTATTGGCTTGTTCAGAACTATGAACAAAAATGGGGGTTTGATGAACAAAAATATATGTATATTCAAATAGTTAGCTGGTAGGCATGCATTTGGCACCAGAGCTTCAGCGGGAGGTCCGTTTCCAGGGCGCCGCCCCGGCTCTTCCGGGGCTTGGCCGGAAAGGATGCCAGCCGCGCGTTGGGACCCTCCACATCTTTATCTGGGAGGGAAACCATGGTCAGGCATCCCCGGTTCCTGTTGTACCTCGCCGTTTGCGGGCTTATTTTGGCCGCCCCGGCCCAAGCGGGGCTCAAATTTTATCAGGCCACCACCGTCAGCCTGATGCTTTCAGACAATCCCCTGCCTGCCGGCCAACCCCTGACTCTCACCGCCGTGGTCCGGGATGACCGGGGCGTGCCGGTGGCCGCCGGGCTGGTACAGATTCAACTGGCCGAGGCCCCGGAGGGCCCCTGGATGAAGCTGGAGGAGGGCCCGCCCGATGCCGTCGGCTGCTTCCGCCTCACCGACCACACTTTGGGCCTGGAGGCCGGCTCCTTCTATGTCCGGGCTTGGTACTCCGGAGCTGACACCAGCTCGATGTGCTATGCCCCGGGTGTGAGTCCGGCGCTTCCCCTGGTCATCACTTCCCCCACGGAGCAGGAGGAAGCGCTGCTCTTGGGCTTTGTGGCTGCCAGCGGCAACGGCGCCCCCCGGTTGGGCGAAGGAGGCCC